>NZ_JBFRKQ010000050.1:0-73348 GCF_041469505.1 Vibrio sp. 10N.286.49.E11 | reverse complement strand
TCTTCAATTTAAGATTTTGTGACTCAACGAATACTGACTTCAAAACTACAAAAAGTAATTCTAAAGCTATTATCTTTCCAACAGAAAGATAATGAATTGACTGTGCCAAATACCTTCTTTCTACAAGAGAAAGTAGTTATTCGTATTGGTCACTCAGTTCATTGAAACCAAATTTGATTCCGAGGAATCTGTTTTACTTCTCTTTAAAAAAGGGAAGATAAAACGTTTTGATATTCATCAACGAGTGCCCACACAGATTGATAGGTTTAAATTGTTAAAGAACTTCTCTTCGTTGTGACTTACATCACTTCGGAAGAGGCGGCCATTCTAGCGATTTAATTCTCAGTGTCAAACACTTATTTGGAATTAATTCCTACTTTCTAAAAGTAGAAGCGAATCATCGCTTAAAGCTAGTTGCCTTACTAACATTTCTCGCTGAAGCCTTGTGGCGTCTGCCGTGTCAGTGAGGCGGCATTATAGAGATGCCGCTCATATTGGCAAGCAATAAATGCGTTTTTTATTAAAAAAAGAGGTTAAGCGAAGACATTTCAACCAAGGGCTTATTTATACCACTTTCACCCCAAGTTTCGAACAAATTACCCACAACGACCTGTGGATAACTACTCTCCACTATCAAAAAAGTAAGATAAACGAGCCCTAGGGTTTAGATACTCTCGAACTTGTTCAGGTAATTTGCTTGGATGAACGGCATTAACGATTTTGATCTCTTTAATAAAGAGGTCAATGATCGGAGCTTGGGTTCTTGGCACGCTAGGATCATAGATAAGTACATTTGGATAAAGCATATGTTTAGCGTTAACGGATATCACAATCCCAATCGAGTCATTTGAAAGCTGTACTACAGTTCCTGGTGGATAGACTCCCATGAACTTAACTAACAGCCCCAAGTTATCTTGGCTATATAGATGCTTGCAGCTCTTATATAGGTGGGACAGTGCCAAATACGGGATCATTTGTTGAGATTGCGTTTTACCATGGCAAAGGTTATCAAATGCATTAGCCACGGCGACTATCTTGGCAAATTCATCAATCTCATGTTCTTTTAAGCCCTCGGGGTAGCCAGAACCATCATTCATCTCATGATGTTGAGCGATCACCTTTTTAGCACTTTCAGGAAAGTCATCAATTGCCGATACAATATCCGCACCGTATTTAGTATGAAGCTTCAGGTAGTTCTCTTCTGGCACCGTTAGTGCACTCTGCTTTCTTAGTATCGCGACTGGTATTTTGATCTTGCCTACATCGTGAAACAACGCTGCGAATGAGAGGTCTTTCAATTGCTGTGTGTTATAGCCTTTGGCCTTTCCTATCATCAGTGCAACAACCGAAACATTTAGAGTATGAAAGTAAATATCTTCGAAATCTGCTTTAGCATTCATAAGGTGCAAGGTGACGTTATCATCGCTCACTAGAGTTTCAACGATATCATCAACAAGAGCCTTAACCTCCCCTACCGCATCTAAAGGTCTGTTACGGATCTTGGTCATCACAGATCGCATTCGAGCAAGCGAACGTTCAAACTCTCTCTCACAATGACTCACCCTGCGGCGGTAAGAGCTAAGGGTTTCGATACGCTCATGCTTATCTTTCCACATTCTTTCCGTTTCAAGGCTTACCTGTGAATCAATATCGACTTCTTGTTCACCTACGTGATTAACAGGTAAAGGTGAGGTATCACTTTGACTCAGGTTTATATAGACGTGCTTAATCCCAAGATGTCGAATTACTTTTACTTGAGCGTCATCTTTGATTTTAAAGCTGTTGAATAAAAATGGGTGTTCATTCCATTTTACGGGGAGTCGTATATGCAGACCGGGCTGAATGCGATCTACGGTAATCTTTATGCTGCCCATTTTTATATATAATATTGATGATTAATCTCTATTTATAATTCTAATAAAACCAAGCAGCAATTTCACTATCCAATTTCACAGGCTCAACTTAAAGAGTCGCAGTGCACCATCCAGCGTATACCGAATTTATCTTCTACTTTGCCAAATCGAGCCCCCCAAAAAGTATCTGCGAGTGGAGTCATTATCCGCCCTCCCTTCTTGAGCTTTTCAAAGATTTGTTCTTGAGTCGCGCTATCTTCAGTCACAAGAGAGAGAGCGAGATTGTTGCCTTCAAGTTCTTTTGCCTTAACACCATCAGACATCATCAGCTTCATACCAAACGCTTCGAACTCAGCATGCATAACCCAATCAGGTTGAGCGCCCTCGATTACCTGTGGTGCATCACTAAAAAGCTGCTTAGATAAAACCACACCACCAAAGCACTTGTGATAAAAATCCAACGCTTCATTACAACGACCATCAAAAAACAAGTAAGGGGTTACTGTCAGCATATCTATCTCCTCTGTTAGTCCTTTAAACATAGACAATAGAAAAGAGAATGACAGGTAACATCATGATTTAAGATAATTAATTCATTATCAGATCGAATAGCGAAGGGAAATTATGAGATTTAGGAGTGAAACATCAAGATCTGTCTGATTGAAGAGCAACTGCAACGACACGCCGGATTTCAAATTCACATACGTCCAAAACATAGAAAGGTCGCTATAAAAGCGACCTTTCTATGTTTGGTACCGATAGGCGGACTGATTGGACAGGCATTCTTGCCGCCACCGTGAAGGCAATGCTTCCTATACCCCACAACAAAGCCCCGATTTTCATCTAGGCTTTGTCATTTAAATATGGTGCCGGTAGGTGACTTGACTGGGCTTGCATCCAAGCCGACACGCTGGATTTAAAATTCACAAACGCCCAAAGCGACCTTTCTATGTTTGGTACCGGTAGGCGGACTGATTGGACAGGCATTCCTGCCGCCACCGCGAAGGCAACGCTTCCTATATCCCAGATACAACAAAGCCCCGACTTTCGTCGAGGCTTTGTCATTTAAATATGGTACCGGTAGGCGGACTTGAACCGCCACGCCCGAAGGCAACGGATTTTGAATCCGTCGTGTATACCAATTTCACCATACCGGCATTATCTTGGGGCATTGCCCTTTCGATGTTTGGCATTATACGTATGCGAACTGATGTGGCAAGTATAAAAACTTGAATTCATGTGTGTTTGCCGATAATTTCGCCACTAAGTCATAAGCTGTGCGTCATGTCTCTTTTCAGGCTAAGCCTTAAACTATATTCTGACGCCTCAATTTTTAAAGAAGTAATAACACATGACATCAACAAACACTCTGCCACCAGCAGGAGTCATGCGCCGATATGGTGCCTTGTTCTACGACGCTCTGATCGTAATCGCTATTGAAATGTTGGCGGCTGGCGTCATTGTCGCTCTACTGCACGCGCTCATGGCTCTCGGCATTTTTAACCACAGCGGTTATGCCGATGTTAGTGACTTCTTAACCAACCATCCGATTTGGAGCCCTGCATATACCTTTTACTTAGTCGCCGTTTGGGTATATTTCTTCGTGTTCTTCTGGACTAGAGCTGGTCAAACTCTCGGCATGAGAGCTTGGAAGCTGCGCGTTCAAAACAAAGATGGCTCAGCGATCACAGTAACTCAGGCGCTGATTCGTTTAGGTACTTCAGGTTTTGGATTGGCAAACCTATGTGTTCCATTCGATCCAAAAAAGCGTGGCTTTCACGATATCTGGGCAAAGACCGAAGTCGTTGTGTTACCACAAGCACGATAATGTGATTTAAGTTAGCTCCAATCAAGATCAAAAAAGGAAGGCGTTATGCCTTCCTTTTTACTATTTACAGTTTCCGCCTCAAGAGCATGATGGCAATTCCAAGGAACACCACGCTCGGGGCTATTGCGCCAAAGGCGGGTGGTATTTGATAAACCAAACTCACTGGGCCAAAGAACTCACTGGATATATAGAAGGTAAAGCCAGCAATAACACCTGACAAAATCCTCGCACCCATGGTCACACTACGCAAAGGACCAAAGATAAACGACAGTGCCATCAACATCATAACCGCGATCGAAATTGGCTGGGTTATCTTTCTCCACAGCGCCAATTCATAGCGTGATGCATCTTGCTCTGACGCCTTCAGATAAGAAACATAATCATACAACCCACTTAACGATAGCTCTTCTGGTTTAACCGTTACTATCGCCAACTTATCTGGAGCTAATGACGTTTCCCAAGAGTAAGTCGGTAAACTTTCTTTAGTAATTTGAAGTTCGTTTTCAAAAGACGTGATCTCTACATCCTTCATCGTCCACACGTTGTCTCCAACGTAATCAACTTCGTCAGAATAAATAGCGGTTTTAAGTGCCTTGTTTTCATCAAAGCGCCACATGTTCATTCCATATAGCTTCTGGTCATCGATTTTGACAATGAAGATGAAGTCATTGGCATCACGAGCCCAGACACCACTTTGCGTCGAAATAATATTACCACCAGCAATCGAGATAGTTCTTAAATCACGAGCCATTTTCTGCGCTTGCGGTGCTCCCCATTGACCAAGCAATGTCACCACGATCATCAGTGGAATAGCTGTTTTAAGTACTGATAGGCCGATATCTAACTTAGAGAAACCAGCTGCCTGCATAACGACAAGCTCAGAACTTGCAGCAAGCATACCAAGCCCTATCAATGCGCCAAGCAATGCAGCCATTGGAAAGAACATTTCGATATCACGAGGGATACTCAATAAAACGAAATACAGCGCTTGTAATAGATCGTATGTACCACGGCCAACTTTTCTTAGCTGTTCTACATATTTGATGATCCCAGAGAGACCAACAAACGTCACCAATACCAGTGACGTCGTTGCGATGATGGTTCTGCCTATATATAAATCGAGAATCTTAAACACGGCTTAAGCCAACCTCTTATTCTTGAATTTTTCTTTCAAACGCCTTACTGGCACGCTATCCATAAAGTTGGCACCAATCGCAACAAATAACAATAACGCATTGATTGGCCACATGCCGATTACCGCAGGAATGCTCCCCTCTTCGATTGAAGACTTGGTTGCACTGATTGCTAAGAAATAGGTGAGATAAATCAGTATTGCTGGGCCGATTTTCGCAAAACGACCTTGTCGAGGGTTTACCGCAGACAGTGGCACGACAAGCATGGTCAACAATGGAATACAAAGTACCAAAGAAATACGCCACTGCAACTCTGCTTTCGCACTATTATTTGAGTTACCAATCAGTTCAAGCGTAGGGATCGCTTCCCAGTCTCGACCTTTCTTCTCAACTTCACGCTGACCAATCAGGCCTTCGTATTCTTCAAAGTGCGTCACCCTGTAGTCGAGGCGAGTCGGAATGCCTTCATGACGAGTACCATCGTACATTACGATCACTTGGCGACCATCACTGAGCTCTTTTACATCACCTGACTTCGAGAACATCACACTTGGCAGTACAGAATCACGCGGACGCATTTGAGCTACGAACACGTTTTCTAACTTATTACCGTCGATATCATCAATAAACACGACAGAAGAGCCATCCGGCGTACCTTCAAACTTACCTTTTGGTAGCAAATCAACGCTGTTCTCTGCAGCTACTTCTTCATACATTTGTTCAACTTTGTCTTGTGACCAAGGAGATAACCAAAATGAGTTAAAGGCTGCAACAGATGCCGTAATTAAAGCGAGGTAAAGCGCAGATTGGATCAGGAATTTATTACCGATACCGGTGGCGTTCATGACCACTATTTCACTTTCAGCGTAAAGGCGGCCAAAAGTAAGCAAAATACCAATATAGATACTGAGTGGAAGCATCAATAGGCCCATCGCTGGCATATTTAAGCCAACAATCGACAATATAAGACTCGCAGGGATATCACCATCAGAGGCATCCGCTAAAACACTGATGAATTTTTGGCTGAGAAACACGAGAAAGAGAACAAAAAAGATCGCAAATTGGCTCTTGATTGTCTCGCGGATCAAATATCTAACAATAATCACGCTCAAATTACCTATACAAAACTTGTTTTTTTGATTGAATCACTATAATTTCCCGTTGAACCTTTTATTTTTTTAAATTTTTAGCTAAGTGTTAGCGTTCTTCTTTAAGGTTAGTTCCATTATAGGATCCAACAAGTAAGAACCCATTATCTAACATTTAGTTCGATTTGTCTTCAGGATGTAGGAGTACGCATGGAGTTCAGTGTAAAAAGTGGCAGCCCAGAGAAACAGCGCAGCGCATGTATCGTTGTCGGTGTATTCGAACCGCGCCGCCTTTCTCCAGTAGCCGAGCAATTAGATAAGATTAGCGATGGCTACATTAGTTCACTGCTTCGTCGCGGTGATCTAGAGGGTAAACCTGGCCAGATGCTACTACTGCATCAAGTACCTGGTGTACTTTCAGAACGTGTTCTACTGGTAGGCTGTGGTAAAGAACGTGAGCTAGGCGAGCGTCAATACAAAGAAATTATCCAAAAAACCATCAGTACACTAAACGAAACAGGTTCTATGGAAGCTGTATGTTTCCTTACAGAACTTCACGTTAAAGGTCGCGACACTTATTGGAAAGTTCGCCAAGCGGTAGAAGCGACTAAAGATGGTCTTTACACATTTGACCAATTCAAGAGCAACAAGCCAGAGACTCGTCGCCCACTACGTAAATTGGTATTCAATGTACCAACACGTCGCGAATTGAGCCTGGGTGAGAAAGCAATCTCTCACGGCCTTGCTATTGCTTCAGGTGTAAAAGCGTCTAAAGATCTAGGCAACATGCCACCAAACATCGCAAACCCTGCTTACCTTGCTTCTCAAGCTCGTCGTTTAGCCGACGATTACGAGACAGTGAAGACTAAGATCATTGGCGAAGAAGAGATGGAAAAACTGGGTATGACATCATACCTAGCAGTTGGCCGTGGCTCTAAAAATGAATCGATGATGTCTATCATGGAATACAAAGGCGCTCCGGATCCAGATGCGAAGCCGATTGTATTAGTAGGTAAAGGTCTGACTTTCGATTCAGGCGGTATCTCGCTTAAGCCTGGTGAAGGCATGGATGAGATGAAGTACGACATGTGTGGTGCGGCGTCTGTATTCGGTACAATGAAAGCACTGGCTAAGCTGAACCTGCCTATTAACGTGGTTGGTATCCTAGCCGGTTGTGAAAACATGCCGGGCAGCAATGCTTACCGTCCAGGTGATATCCTAACGACAATGTCAGGCCAAACGGTTGAAGTACTCAACACTGATGCTGAAGGTCGCTTGGTTCTATGTGATGCTCTAACTTACGTTGAGCGTTTTGAACCTGACTGTGTTGTCGATGTTGCTACGCTAACTGGCGCATGTGTTATCGCTCTAGGTCACCACATCAGTGGCGTTCTATCGAACCACAACCCACTTTCTCACGAACTTGTTAATGCTTCAGAGCAAGCAAGTGACCGTGCATGGCGTCTACCAATGGCAGACGAGTACCATGAGCAGCTAAACAGCCCATTCGCTGATATGGCGAACATCGGTGGCCGTCCTGGCGGCACAATCACTGCTGGTTGTTTCCTGTCTAAATTCACTAAGAAGTACCACTGGGCACACATCGACAGTGCTGGTACAGCTTGGAAGTCAGGCGCAGCGAAAGGCTCGACAGGTCGTCCTGTCTCAATGCTAGTCCAATTCTTATTGAACCGCAGCGGCCAAGAGACTGAAGAGCAATCTTCAAAATAATAAAAAGGGCCTACGGGCCCTTTTTTAATAAGCGCTATTTGTTAGACCCTGTTAACCAAGTAACATTGATATCCACGATTTTCAGTTCGAGTATTAAGTATGCAGACAGCTACATTTTACATTGTGCCTTCAGACAGCCCGCAAGCCAGCGAAGATGGTTTTGCTCACTATGTGCTGTTTCTTGCTCAGCACTTTGCAAAACAAGGCGCTAAACTTTATCTCAACTGTAATGACAAAGAGCATGCCGAGCGTATTGCTGAAGTTTTCTGGCAAGTCGAACCCTGTGATTTTATTGCGCACAACTTGGTTGGCGAAGGCCCGAAGTATTCAACCAACATCGAAATTGGCTATCAAGGCGTAAAACATAATTGGAATCGTCAGCTAGTAATTAATCTGGCCGATAATCATACAACCTTTGCGAACGCCTTTGCTCAGGTGATAGACTTCGTCCCTTGCGAAGAAAAAGCTAAGCAACTCGCTCGAGAAAGGTATAAAATTTACCGTCAAGCTAGATATCAGCTACAAACTATCGAGATTCAACATCCATAGTCAAACCTCATAGTTAAAGCTATCTTTGGATTTAGATTCAAGAAGCTTCACTTATGAAGTTTGACCACGATTAACCATTCACAGTATCCGTTTAAGAGCACTATGGAAAAGACATACAACCCAACATCAATCGAACAAGCTCTGTATAAGACTTGGGAAGAGAAAGGCTACTTTAAGCCACACGGTGACACATCAAAAGAAGCTTACAGCATCATGATCCCGCCACCGAACGTCACTGGCAGCCTACACATGGGTCACGCGTTCCAAGATACGATCATGGATACGCTTATCCGTGCTCAACGTATGAAAGGCAAAAACACGCTTTGGCAAGTGGGTACTGACCACGCTGGTATCGCAACTCAAATGGTTGTTGAGCGTAAGATTGCTGCCGAAGAAGGCAAAACAAAACACGACTACGGCCGTGAAGCTTTCATCGACAAGATCTGGGAATGGAAAGGCGAATCAGGTGGCACGATCACTCAACAACTTCGTCGTCTTGGTGCATCTGTAGATTGGGATCGTGAACGATTCACTATGGATGACGGCCTATCGGCTGCGACTCAAGAAGTGTTTGTTCGTCTATACGAAGAAGACCTAATCTACCGTGGTAAACGTCTAGTAAACTGGGATCCTAAACTGCACACTGCAATCTCGGATCTTGAAGTTGAAAACAAAGACAAAAAAGGTTTCATGTGGCACTTCCGCTACCCGCTAGCGAACGGTGTTAAAACGGCAGATGGTAAAGACTACATCGTTGTTGCGACTACTCGTCCTGAAACCATGCTTGGCGATACTGGTGTTGCTGTTAACCCAGAAGATCCTCGTTACAAAGATCTTATCGGCAAAGAAATCCTACTTCCTGTTGTAAACCGTCTTATCCCTATCGTAGGCGATGAGCACGCAGACATGGAAAAAGGCACGGGTTGTGTGAAGATCACTCCAGCTCATGACTTTAACGATTACGAAGTGGGTAAGCGCAACAACCTACCGATGATCAACATCCTAACGTTCAATGCTGATATCCGTGATGCTGCTGAAGTCTTCACGACTAACGGCGAAGAAAGCGATGTTTACTCAACAGGTATCCCTGCTAAGTACCAAGGTATGGAGCGTTTTTCTGCACGTAAAGCTATCGTTGCTGAATTCGATGAGCTTGGTCTTCTTGAAGAGATCAAAGATCACGACCTGACTGTCCCTTACGGCGACCGTGGTGGCGTGGTTATCGAACCAATGCTGACTGACCAATGGTACGTGCGCACAGCACCTCTTGCAGAACCTGCAGTTAAAGCGGTTGAAGATGGTCAAATCCAATTCGTACCTAAGCAGTACGAAAACATGTACTTCGCGTGGATGCGTGACGTGCAAGACTGGTGTATCTCTCGTCAACTTTGGTGGGGCCACCGTATCCCAGCATGGTACGACAACGATGGTAAAGTTTACGTAGGTCGCACTGAAGAAGAAGTTCGTGAAAAGAACAACCTAGCGCCTGTTGTTGTGCTTAAGCAAGACGACGACGTACTGGATACTTGGTTCTCTTCTGCACTTTGGACGTTCGGCACACAAGGCTGGCCTGAAGATACTGAAGCACTGAAAACATTCCACCCATCTGAAGTACTAGTATCTGGTTTTGATATTATCTTCTTCTGGGTTGCTCGTATGATCATGATGACCATGCACTTCGTGAAAGACGAAGATGGCAAGGCTCAAGTACCTTTCAAAACTGTTTACATGACAGGTCTTATCCGTGATGAAAACGGCGATAAGATGTCTAAGTCGAAAGGTAACGTACTTGACCCAATCGACATGATTGACGGCATCGGCCTTGAAGAGCTAGTAGAGAAGCGTTGTGGCAACATGATGCAACCTAAACTGGCTGCTAAGATCGAAAAGAACACACGTAAAACATTCGAAAACGGTATCGAACCCTACGGTACTGACGCACTGCGTTTCACTCTTGCTGCTATGGCTTCAACTGGCCGTGACATCAACTGGGACATGAAGCGTCTTGAAGGTTACCGTAACTTCTGTAACAAGCTATGGAACGCAAGCCGTTACGTACTGATGAACACAGAAGAGCACGACTGTGGCATGTCACTGTCTGTAGAAGACCGTGCAAACATGGAATTCTCTCTAGCCGATAAGTGGATTGAGTCTCAGTTTGAAGTTGCAGCGAAAGAGTTTAATGCTCACCTAGACAACTACCGTCTAGACATGGCAGCAAACACGCTTTACGAATTCATCTGGAACCAATTCTGTGACTGGTACTTAGAGCTAACTAAACCTGTTCTTTGGAAAGGTACTGAAGCTCAACAACAAGCGACTCGTTACACGCTTATCACGGTTCTTGAGAAGACTCTGCGTCTTGCTCACCCTGTTCTTCCTTACATCACTGAATCTATCTGGCAGAGCGTTAAGCCGCTAGTAGACGGCGTTGAAGGCGAGACAATCATGACTCAAGCGCTTCCTCAGTTTAATGAAGCTAACTTCAATGCTGAGATCGTTGACGACATCGAATGGGTTAAGACTTTCATCACTGCTATCCGTAACCTACGTGCGGAATACGACATTGCACCAAGCCAAGGCTTAGAAGTAATGATCAAGGTTGCTGATGAGAAAGATGCCGCTCGTATCGAAGCGAACAAGATCGTTCTTACTTCTCTAGCTAAGCTAGACGATATTAAAGTTCTAGCTGATGGTGAAGAGACTCCTGCTTGTGCAACTAAACTGGTTGGCAAATCTGAGTTGATGATCCCAATGGCGGGTCTTATCGACAAAGATGCAGAGCTTGCTCGTCTAGATAAAGAAGTCGCTAAGACTCACGGCGAGATTAAACGTATCGAAGGTAAGCTAGGTAACGAAGGTTTCGTTGCTAAAGCACCAGAAGCAGTTATCGCGAAAGAGCGTGAAAAGCTTGAAGGCTACAAGGAAACTCTTGTTAAGCTTGAAGAGCAAAAAGCGACAATCGCTGCGCTTTAAAACCGAGTGAACGAGAAGGCTTCAAACTTCTCGGTCTAAATAGAAAGGTTGGTCTTGGTGACCAGCCTTTTTTTATGTCCCTGATTCCAATATTCCAATGCTTCTCACTCTAGCCGCACTGATTGATAGGTTTCATCTATCAAATTAATCTCTACTTCCCATTATACTTAATGATAATAATTCTCAATAATAGAGCTATCAAAACAACACAACGACTGAGTAATTATCATGAAAAAGACACTAACCTTTGCTGCATTACATTTTACTATCGCATTTAGTGTCGCTTATGTACTAACAGGCGACATCTTAATTGGTAGCTTAATCGCTATGATTGAGCCCTCTGTGAATACTGTTGCCTTCTATTTTCATGAAAAGGCGTGGGCTCAAGTTCCAGCTCTTAAAGCTCGCCAGTGGATGACCAAATTAAAAACAGCAAGCTTTGCTACCATCCACTTTAGTGTTGCCTTTACCGTTGTCTACTTGTTGACTGGAGATGCTTTCATAGGCGGCGTGATGGCTTTGCTAGAGCCAACTTTAAATACCGTTGCTTACTACTTCCACGAGAAAGTCTGGTTACGTAAATCAGGCGACCAAATGGCACAACAACAATTCTGTTTGCACCAACATGCTTAGTCACCATATATTGGGTCACATATTAGTGACCCTTTCATAGGCAGATCATGGAACAAATTGCTGAGTTCACCCTTAGACCCATTACACCGCAAGACAACCCAAGCATCGCACAAATCATTCGCCAAGTTTCGGCTGAGCATGGACTCACAGAAGATAAAGGTTATGGCGTAGCCGACCCAACACTCGATGATATGTACTCTGTCTATAGCCAAGCGAATGCAATGTACTGGGTTATCGAACACAACGGAAAGATCGTCGGAGGCGGTGGCTTTGCCCCTCTAGCAGGTAAACCCAATGTGTGTGAGCTACAAAAGATGTACTTCTTACCGCAAACTCGAGGGCATGGCCTAGCCAAGCGAATTGTCGCTTTGAGCTTAAAGCAAGCCAAGCAACTTGGGTATCAACACATGTATTTAGAAACGACGAAGTGCTTGGGTGCTGCGGTCAAACTCTATGAGAAGCTTGGGTTTGAGCATCTTGAGTCAGCTTGGGGAGAAACAGGCCACGACGCTTGTGAGGTTGTCATGGCCAAGTCGTTATAAGCAGAATGCGCCGCTATAGCGAAAGAAGATAACGCTAATATATACGGAGTTAACGTAGAAAGTTACTGACGCAAGAAGTTGGGTTCAAGGCAACAAAAGAACTCTCTTCTTGCCCATCAAGTACCACTTCTAATGGGTATAGATACTTGGGGTTAGGATTCTCAATATCAAAAATGATAGGAGCTTCGACCTGGAACACGACGCCAGTATGTTCAGCGCGTACATCAATCGGCATCACGAGAGTCATACCATTAAACTTGATGGATGCCGATACTAACCCCGCCTTTAGCGTTTGATAGATAACATCCACTTTAAACTCACAGCCACCACCGTGGTGCCAGATCTGCTCTGTGACAACTTGCTCTAGCTTGACGTTTCGAACGAACTGCAGGTATGGCGCTTGCCAAATCCCGATGCGTGAATCAGATTTAGCGATAGCCTGTGAAGATACAGAGTCATCCATGTCTTCTTCAAGCAATAGGCTCTCCTCTTCTTCAAGGAAAAGGATCTCGAAACGGTTTCGGCCGGACTGCATATAAGGACGGATATCTTTACGGTATTCAGCTTGGCTACCATCACAATCAAAAACAGCCACACCATTAAGTCGAACTTCAGCAAAATAATCGACTCCAGCCATCACTAACTCAACAAATGGACACGCTAACATAGCGTCATCCACTTCGATGTCGTGCATCAGGTGCCACTCTTGCTCTGCAATTTGACTTTCACTCAAGCTATCAGGGAGCTTTGAGCTTAACGGAGCCGGAAAGGTGATGTCATCTTGTGGGATAGAGAGATCCGTCAGTGGCGAAATTTGCCAAAGACCATCGAGAAGCAACCGCATATCATTCCTTGAGCTAGATCAATTTTGACCGCATTATAATGAATGAATGCATATAAAGACATTTATTTTTCTGAGGGTAAAAAAATGCCAGCTCGAGGCTGGCATTTTTTAAAATTGGGAAAGAATTACTCTTCGCCTTCATCATCTTCGTCTGGGTAGATAGCATCTTCACCTTCGTAGTAAGTGCCCCAGCCGTCGTAGATAATGTCAAACTTCTCTGCAAGGTTTACAAGCTTCTCAACTTGCTCATCAATCGCTTCTGCATTCAGAGTGCATTGCATCGTTGCATCACAACAAAGTAGCTTATTGCCATCTTCGTCTTCTGTCTCTTCAGCTTCAAGCACTTCAAAGCCCATTTTGAATGCTTCAACAACCGCTTTCTCAAGCACATCGAAATCTTCAGCAAATAGGTGATGCTCGATATCGTATAGAGCTTCAGGATCGCTACCATCTTCAATTAATGCTGTAATGATGTCGCGAGTCTCTTCCTTTTGAAATTCAATTAATTCCGCTACTGATAGATATTCATCTTCGTGAGACATGTGTCTGCTCCAGAGTGTTGACTATGAAAAGATCAAATTTGATTGCCACGAAATATGGCACGGATCGTCCAGAAAAGCCACCCAGATCAGGCCTAGAAAGGTAAGTTTATCGCGAGATCGCAGCGCCAATATCAATTCAAAAGTGAAATCAAAATCACAGAAACAAATTTTCAACATTTTATTAACTACGCCGTATTTTAGCATTTCGTTTTTGTGGCCACTTTAGGGCTTATTGAATAAAACTTGCGTGATTAGTCACGTTAGGTGCATACGCTAAACCGCTTTTGGGGTGCATAAATCCTCAGCTTGTTATCAAAAAGTGCATAATAGTGAATAAAAAATCACGATTAATAAGCAAAATTCAATTTTAACAAGCCACGAATTGAGCATAGATCCTCAAAAACGTTGTTCCGCTCGATAGCCAGTTAGTTGGAATTTAATCTGTATAAACTTAAAAATCACAGGTTTTATGACCAATTATTACCCAAATACCTTGTATTAACTCAATCTACAAAACTTGCATATTACGGACAAGCTTGTCATAAATAGACGCTGGATTAATAGTAAGGATGCAAAATGAGTAAGCTGTACGTTGGCTCCGAAGTCGGTCAATTGAGACGAGTTCTCCTAAATAGACCTGAAAGAGCACTCACCCACCTCACCCCTTCAAACTGTCATGAGCTTCTATTTGATGATGTACTTGCCGTTGAAGCCGCTGGTGAAGAACATGATGCCTTTGCAGAAACGCTGCGCAGCCAAGACGTAGAAGTACTACTGCTGCATGACCTGCTAGTAGAAACGCTTGCCGTATCTCAGGCTCGTGAGTGGTTGCTGAATACTCAAATCTCAGATTTCCGTTATGGGCCGACTTTCGCCCGTGACTTAAGAAACTACCTTGCTCAAATGGATAATGAGCATCTAGCAACGATCTTACTCGGTGGCTTGGCCTACTCTGAGCTTCCTATCAAATCATCATCGATGCTGCCTAAAATGCATCGACCACTCGATTTCGTTATCGAGCCACTGCCTAACCACCTATTTACGCGAGATACTTCTTGCTGGGTTTATGGCGGTGTATCGCTTAACCCGATGATGAAGCCTGCACGTCAACGTGAAACGAACCACCTGCGTGCTATCTACCGCTGGCACCCAGTGTTCGCAGGCCAAGATTTCATTAAGTACTTTGGTGATGAAGACCTTCACTACGACAACGCTAACATTGAAGGCGGTGACGTACTGGTTATCGGTAAAGGTGCGGTACTGGTTGGTATTTCAGAGCGTACTAAACCACAAGGTGTCGAAAACCTAGCGGCTAGCTTATTTAGATCAGGCCAAGCTACCGAAGTGATTGCGATCGATCTACCAAAACACCGCTCTTGTATGCACCTTGATACGGTGATGACACACATGGATATCGACACGTTCTCTGTCTATCCAGAGATCGTGCGTAAAGACCTAGACACTTGGCGCTTAACGCCAAAAGAAAATGGCGAAATGCGTGTCGAGAAAGCTGAAAACTACCTGTCAGCGATTGAAGGCGCGCTAGGCCTTGATCAACTGAAGATCATCACAACCGGCGGTGATAACTACGAAGCTGAGCGTGAACAGTGGAATGACGCAAACAACGTACTGACAGTGAAACCAGGTACCGTGATTGGTTATGAACGTAATGTTTACACCAATGAGAAATACGACAAAGCGGGTATCGAAGTTCTAACGATTCCTGGCAACGAGCTAGGCCGTGGTCGTGGCGGCGCGCGCTGTATGAGTTGCCCTATCGAAAGAGATGGTATCTAAGTCAAAGAGCTCAGTTAAACAGACTCAATAATCTTATCTAGGCCACTATTCATTTACTGGCCTTTTTTATCAAATTAATAAAATAAATATTCACAAATATAGCATTTTTATGTTTAACTAAGTTCTTCATTGATTCTATATACGCAAGGAGCGAGAGATGGCCTTTAATCTTCGCAATCGTAACTTTCTAAAACTTCTCGACTTTACTCCTAAAGAGATTCAGTTTTTACTCGACCTGTCTGCTGACCTAAAAAAAGCTAAGTATGCAGGCACTGAGCAGAAGAAACTCAACGGCAAAAACATTGCTTTGATCTTCGAGAAAGCATCAACTCGAACACGATGTGCGTTTGAAGTGGCCGCCTTTGATCAAGGTGCTCAAGTCTCTTACCTTGGCCCTTCTGGTTCTCAGATTGGTCAAAAAGAATCAATGAAAGATACGGCGCGTGTATTGGGACGCATGTACGATGGCATTGAATATCGTGGCTTTGGCCAAAGTATCGCTGAAGACTTAGGCGCTTATGCGGGCGTGCCGGTTTGGAATGGTTTAACCGATGAGTTCCACCCTACTCAGATCTTGGCTGATTTCCTCACTATGCTTGAGCATGGCCGCGGGAAGCATCTACACCAAATCAGCTTTGCTTATCTAGGCGATGCACGCAATAACATGGGTAACTCTCTGTTAGTCGGAGCCGCGAAGATGGGCATGGATATTCGCCTTGTCGCGCCAAAAGCCTTTTGGCCAGAAGAGCAGCTTGTTGAAGAGTGCCAAACCATTGCGCAAAACACTGGCGCAAAAATCACGTTAACTGAAGACGTTGCTGAAGGCGTGAAAGGTTGTGATTACCTATACACCGATGTTTGGGTTTCGATGGGCGAAGCCCCTGAAGCTTGGGACGAACGTGTGGCGGTAATGAAACCATACCAAGTGAATATGGATGTCATTAAGCTAACTGGTAACCCTCAAGTGAAGTTCATGCACTGCCTACCCGCTTTCCACAACAATGAAACTGTGATTGGTCAGCAAGTCTCTGACAAGTATGGAATGAACGGCTTGGAAGTGACTGACGAAGTGTTTGAATCTGACTACTCGATTGTATTTGATGAAGCTGAAAATCGCATGCACACCATCAAGGCGGTGATGGTCGCGACGCTTGGTCAATAGACAATAATGAAAGTAAACAAAAGCTTGATGTAATCGCTTGCGCTCACAAATTGAAAGCGTATAATTCTCGGCAATTTGTCTGAGAGTAGTGAAAATGACGCCAACCAATATTGTGATAACACATAGTAATATTGTGAAAACACCAAATATTGCTCGTAAGCTAAGATGCTTACCAGGCCGTCTATTCTGCTTTTCAGCACTTTTTTAAAGCCTCCCATTATGGGGGGCTTTTTTATGGCCAATACATTATTGTGGGGAAGAAGATCATGGCGAATTCGCTCTATCAAAAGCACATCATCTCAATTCCAGAGCTTTCTCGTGAAGAGCTAGAATTAATTGTTCAAACGGCAGGTCAGCTAAAGGCTGAGCCAAACCCAGAACTCATCAAGAACAAAGTTGTTGCCAGCTGCTTCTTCGAACCTTCTACGCGAACTCGTCTCTCTTTTGAAACTGCGATTCAACGCATCGGTGGTGATGTGATTGGTTTCGACAGTGGTGGTAACACTTCTTTGGCAAAGAAAGGCGAAACGCTAGCGGACTCGGTACAGGTTATCTCTTCATACGTTGACGCTTACGTGATGCGTCACCCTCAAGAAGGCGCAGCGCGTCTGGCTTCTGAGTTCTCAAACGGTGTTCCTGTTATTAACGCAGGTGACGGCGCAAACCAACACCCAACACAAACGTTATTAGACCTATTCTCTATAGCTGAGACACAAGGCCGCCTAGACAACCTCAACGTTGCATTCGTTGGTGACCTTAAGTACGGCCGTACGGTTCACTCGTTGACTCAAGCGCTAGCGAAGTTCGATAACATCTGTTTCTATTTCGTGGCACCTGAAGCACTGGCGATGCCAGACTACATTTGCGAAGAACTTGATGAAGCGGGTATCAAGTATCAACTGCTGACAGACATGGAAGATGTCATTCCAGAGCTTGATGTCTTGTACATGACTCGAGTTCAAAAAGAGCGCTTCGATGAATCGGAATACGCGCACATCAAATCAGCGTACATCCTGACTGCTCCGATGCTGGAAAATGCACGTGATAACCTAAAGGTTCTTCACCCTCTTCCTCGTGTTGATGAAATTACTGTCGATGTCGATAAAACACCTTACGCTTACTACTTCCAGCAAGCAGAGAACGGTGTTTACGCACGTGAAGCACTGCTAGCCCTTGTTCTTAACGAAACGCTGTAGAGGAGAGATATCATGTCTAAAGAGACTCAATTAAAAGTTGAAGCAATCAAGAACGGAACGGTTATCGACCATATCCCAGCCAATATCGGGATCAAGGTACTCAAACTGTTCGACATGCATAACTCAAATCAGCGAGTAACGATTGGCCTAAACCTGCCATCTTCTGCTCTAGGCGGCAAAGACTTACTCAAGATAGAGAATGTTTTTATCACTGAAGAACAGGCGAGCAAGTTAGCACTTTACGCACCTCACGCAACGGTAAACCAAATCGAAGATTACGAAGTGGTTAAGAAGCTACCACTAGAACTTCCTGAGCAAATCAACGATGTGTTTGAGTGTCCAAACACCAACTGTATTACTCACAATGAGCCCGTAGAAAGCAGCTTTAAGATCTTTGAAAAGAAAGAAGATATTCGATTGAAGTGTAAGTACTGCGAAAAAGTATTCTCTCGTGAGATCGTGACAGAAAGATAACGTCATACGGCAACGCCGATCGAACGCAAAAACTATTCAATACCTCGCCTGTGCGGGGTATTTTGCTCTTTACCTATCCTGAGTTTGAAGGCACACTAAAAATTGCTTTTTATCCAATAACTGACGGAATAACCAATGACTAAAGTACTTCACACAGAATCTGCTCCAGCTGCAATCGGCCCATACGTACAAGGCGTTGACCTTGGCAACATGGTACTGACTTCTGGTCAAATCCCAGTAAACCCAGCAACTGGTGAAGTATCTGCTGATATCGCAGAGCAAGCTCGCCAATCTCTAGACAACGTTCAAGCGGTTGTTGAAGCTTCAGGCCTGACTGTAAAAGACATCGTAAAACTAACGGTATTCGTTAAAGACCTAAACGACTTCGGCACAGTAAACGAAGTTTACGGTAAATTCTTCGATGAGCACGGCGTTGCAAACTACCCTGCACGTTCATGTGTTGAAGTAGCTCGTCTGCCAAAAGATGTAGGTATCGAGATCGAAGCTATTGCGGTTCGCAAATAGGTTTTAATCTTTAGATTAAACACCTTCTAATAAACGACTTAGCGTAATACTGGGTGTTTATTAGATACAAAAAAAGGTTGCCCAGTTGGCAACCTTTTTTATTGTTCATCGTTTCGCTTAGATAATTACTTTTTATTAAGCTCAACCACTTCTTTGTCTAACTCTTCAAGTTTCGCAGCCATCTGCTCACGAGCTAGGTTAGCCAGTTCACGAACATTAGACTTGTCGTAGCCTTCAGTGCTGATTGGTGGCAGCATTTCAACAATCACGTGACCATTGTTCCAACGGTTTAGCTTCACGCCACCGGTTGAGCTACACACGATAGGGATGATAGGCAAGCCAGCACCAATCGCAGCATGGAATGCACCTGTTTTGAATGGCAGCAGACCACGGCCACGAGAACGAGTGCCTTCAGGGAACATCCAAACTGAAACATCGCTCTCTTTTAGACTCGTCACGACCTGATCAATCGTACCTACCGCTTTGCTACGGTTAGCACGGTCAATTAGGATGTTACCCGTCAACCAATAAAGCTGACCAAATAGAGGCATCCACACTAGGCTTTTCTTACCAACAGTTACCACTTTTGGCGTTACCGCTGATGAAATCGTGAATAGATCCCAGCTGTTTTGGTGGTTCGCCACATAAACATGTTGGCCGCGAGAGTAGGCATCTTCTGGGATGCGAAGCTCTAACTTCATGCCGAAGATCTTCGACATGCGACCGAAATAACGGCCAAAGGTAAATACGTGTTTCGGGTTGCGTGGACTTAATAGGCAGTAACCACAACCAAATACAAACATAAGAATCGCAAATATCGCCACTGCGAAAATACGTAATATTGCTATCATTTTGTTCCTCACCGACCGCCAAGTTGATTCATCTATTCGCGCAAAAATGAGCAATAGATTTACTCGCGGTAAATACAACTATAAAAAAGCCGAAACCAAGGTTCCGACTTTTATGTTTTCATCTTACTGATTCATGAATCCACTAACCTAGGTTAGTTCGACTCACTAAATCGTGTAATGTTTGCGCCTAAGGCTGACAATTTATCTTCAATCTTATCGTAGCCACGATCGATGTGATAAATACGGTCAACGATGGTTTCACCTTGAGCAATACAGCCAGCAATAACAAGGCTCGCAGATGCGCGAAGGTCCGTTGCCATTACTTGAGCGCCGCTCAGTTTTTCCGTTTCACCACAGATAGCCGTGTTACCTTCGATTTCCGCTTTTGCACCCATTCGCTGTAACTCAGGAATGTGCATAAAACGGTTTTCAAAGATAGTCTCTGTGATAACACCACTGCCCTTCGCCATCATGTTAAGCAGAGTAAACTGTGCTTGCATGTCGGTTGGGAAACCAGGGTGAGGTGCCGTTACGATTTTCACCGCTTTCAGTTCACGACCCGTCATATCAAGACTGATCCAGTCTTCGCCCGTTTCAACCTTCGCACCCGCTTCTTCAAGCTTCGCTAAGGCAGCTTCAAGAAGATGAGCGTTGGTGTTGCGACAAACCACTTTACCGCCAGAAACAGCAGCAGCAACCAGGAAAGTACCTGTTTCAATACGGTCAGCAACCACAGAGTGTTGGCCACCACCAAGACGTTCAACGCCTTCGATAGTAATCGTATCTGTACCTGCGCCAGAAATTTTAGCACCCAGTTTGTTTAGGAAGTCAGCCGTATCAACAATCTCAGGCTCACGTGCTGAGTTATCGAGTACTGTTGTTCCTTCCGCTAGCGTTGCTGCACACATGATAGTAATGGTGGCACCCACACTTACTTTATCCATCACGATGTGCGCGCCTTTCAGACGGCCATCAACACTTGCTTTCACATAACCATCTTCCAACTTAATGGTCGCACCTAGTTGCTCTAGGCCGTGGATATGCAGATCAACAGGTCGAGCACCAATTGCACAACCGCCTGGAAGTGACACTTGGCCTTCACCAAAACGAGCGACTAGAGGACCTAAAGCCCAGATAGAAGCACGCATTGTTTTCACTAAATCGTAAGGCGCACAAAATTCATTAATTTCGCTGCCATCAACATGAACACTACCATTACGCGATACTTTTGCGCCTAAACGCTTAAGCAGTTCCATCGTAGTATCGATGTCACGTAGGTGAGGAACGTTACTTACTTCCACTGGCTCTTCAGCAAGAATTGAAGCAAATAAGATAGGTAGCGCTGCATTTTTTGCGCCTGAGATCGTCACTTCACCGCTTAGCGGCTTATCCGATCCAATAACTCGAAACTTTTCCATCATAAACCTTAAAGTGACATCAGTTTCTTATCACGTTCCCACTCTTCCGGCGTGAAAGCCTTAATAGAAAGAGCATGGATGTCATTGCGTTGAATGTATTCCATTAGTGGGCCGTAGATTAGTTGCTGCTTCTTAACTCGATTCATGCCGTCAAAACATGGATCAACCGCAACAACTTCGTAATGACTGCCTTCCCCTTTCACGAAAATTTCCTGAAGGTTCAGTGCTTCTGCTAATAATTCTTGTACTTTTGTGCTGTCCACAAATAGCTCCTGCCTAATTTTTTATGTGTTCTGCCATCATTGGCTGGATATTGCTCAATTGGAACAACGTTCGTAATTGTTCTGGCACGAAACTGAGCATTATATGACAGTTTTGATTTTTTGCATGCTCTAATAAGTGAATTAGCATCACCATTCCTGCTGAATCGACTCGATTTATATGGCTAAGGTCAATTTCAACGCTCGATTCCGTCGTTTGCCACTTTTCCAATATACGCCAGATTGCAGGGACACTGTCTCGGTCTAAATCACCGAACAGTTGATACTCTTTAGAGCTTAGTGCTTGCCATTGAGAATGGCTCATCATTTGTTACTCTCAAAACGAATCGGTTGTGCGGCTAATTTCTCTAGTTCGTCTGCAACTTGTAAGATGCCTTCTTGACGAATCTTAGTATTCCACTCCGATTGCTTGCTCGACAACAAGCTAATACCTTCGGCAACCATATCAAATGCTTTCCACTCGCCAGATTTCTTGTCTTTGCGAAGCTTAAATTCAAGCTTAATGTTTGGTCGCGGCGTATCGATGATGTCGACCTTGATACTGGTAATGCGGCTATCCGCTTTGATTTTTGGTTCTGGACCAAATTCAATCGTCTGATCTGTGTATTGAGTCAGCACTTGGGCATAAGAAGAAACAAGGTATTTACGGAATGAATCGATAAACACGCCCACGTCTTTTCTATCCGCGCCTTTCAAGTTTGGTCCAAGTAACTTAAGAGCTGCATATTGTGCATTCACATAAGGCATCAACTCTTCTTCCACGATGACCTTCAATAACTCTGGATCTTGGTGGATGTTGTCTTGTTCACTCTTCAAACGCTCAAATGCCACTTCGGCAACTTGAGTCATCATCTGGTAAGGCTGAGTACGGTCAATCGATTTTGCAGCAAAGGCTTGGGTAGAAATAAGCAACGCCATTGCCGCCATAAACATTGATTTCAAGTAACCAATAGCTTTTAAATAACTAATAGTTTTCAACATTATCTTATTCCTTAGCTTCGCTGTCATTAGAACCACCAACGCTATACAGCACTTGGCCAATCAAATCTTCTAGTACCAATGCTGACTTAGTGTCTTCAATTGAATCACCATCGACCAACATCTCTTCATCATCAAAAATGAAGCCTGGAACCAGACTAATGTACTGCTCACCAATTAAGCCAGATGTTAAAATTTGAGCACTAGAGGTATCTGGAAATTGTGAGTACTTCCCGTCAATAGACAGTTCAACGACAGGAAGGTAGCTCTCGGTATCAAGCTCAATGCTTTTAACTCGTCCAACAACGACGCCACCCACTTTCACTGGAGAACGAACTTTTAGGCTGCCAATGTTGTCAAAGGTCGCTTTTAGATTGTAAGTATGGTTCGAACCTATGCCTTTTACGTCAGCGACTTGAAAGATCATGATTAAGATTGCGCAAATTCCGGCAATAACAAAGGTGCCGACCCATAATTCTAATTTTCGAGTTTGTTGCATGATTAATTCCCAAACATCAATGCGGTAAGAACAAAATCTAGCCCTAGTACCGCTAGAGAAGAGTGCACTACAGTGCGTGTGGTTGCCTGACTGATACCTTCTGAAGTCGGTACTGCGTCATAACCATTGAAAAGTGCGATCCAAGTTACGGTGATAGCGAAGACCATACATTTGATCATGCTGTTACCAATATCTCGGCCAAGTTCTACTGAAGACTGCATCGCAGACCAGAAACTGCCGTGATCAATGCCTTTCCAATCAACACCAACCAGTTGACCGCCCCAAATACCTACCGCCATAAAAATCATAGCAAGCAATGGCATTGAGATAAGCCCGGCCCAAAGACGTGGTGCAATAATGCGTTTAAGAGGGTCAACGGCCATCATCTCAAGGCTTGAGATCTGCTCTGTTGCCTTCATTAACCCAATCTCTGCCGTGAGTGCTGAACCGGCTCGACCTGCAAATAATAACGCAGTCACCACAGGCCCCAACTCACGCAACAGTGAAAGCGCGACCATTTGACCAAGGTTTCCCTCAGCGCCGTAGTCAATTAACACGACATAGCCCTGCAGGCTGAGCACCATGCCGATAAACAGACCCGAAACTAAAATAATAGCCAATGACTGAACGCCAACGCTATAAAGTTGTTTTACTAATAAGGGGAAGTTTTTTAGTCGCGGGATGCCAAACAAAGCCCCAAATAACATCAGGCTTGCTCGACCAAATGACTCACAGCTCGCAAGTGTACGCTTACCGACACCCGCAATAGTTTTAACAATCATATTAAAACAAATCCTTTTCTAAGCTCTTCGCAGGGAATCTAAATGGTACTGGACCATCGGCTTCGCCTTGCAAAAATTGCTGCACTCTCGGATCGCTATTGTTGTACAACTCATCAGGTGTTCCAGCGGCAATAATCTTGCTATCTGCCATGAGGTAAACCCAATCAGCAATACTCATCACCTCTGGCACATCGTGAGAAACAACAATCGAGGTTAAGCCCAAGGCTTGATTGAGATTTCGGATCAATTCAACCAATACGCCCATGGTGATGGGATCTTGGCCAACAAACGGCTCATCGTACATGATAAGTTCTGGATCCAGTGCGATTGCGCGCGCCAGTGCGGCACGCCTAGCCATTCCGCCAGACAACTCACTCGGCATCAATTGCGCAGCACCACGTAATCCTACCGCTTCAAGCTTAAGTAATACGATGGTACGAATGAATTTTTCATTAAGTTCAGTGTGCTCTCGCAGCGGAAACGCCACATTATCAAAGACATTGAGATCCGTAAAAAGCGCACCCGATTGAAATAGCATGCTCATTTTCTTACGTGCTTGATACAGCTTTCGACGTGATAATGCAGGGACATTGTCGCCATCAAACCAAATTTCGCCTTCATCTGGCGGCAGTTGCCCACCAATCAAACGCAGTAAAGTCGTTTTGCCAATCCCAGACGGCCCCATGATTGCGGTTATCTTGCCTTGAGGCACCTCTAAACTGATGTCATCAAAGATAACGCGCTCACCACGTGAGAAGCTGAGGTTCTTAACTTTCACAAGCTCAGTGTTCAACATATTTTTGTTGTTTCCTTGCTTTAAAAAACGCCAATTATGGCTGCAATAATAATGAGTCTACTTTAGAATTAAAAGCACTGTTCAATTAATTCATATTAAACAGGAATCTATGCAGGGATTTGAAAGCATTAGGAAATTATCTATTGATCTCTCTTTCTTGCCTGCTAACTGGTAATTAATTTGCCGAGTGACTTCCCTTTTATCTAGCAACAGGTCAAAATTAGCGGTTAATTCTCCGTTTTTATTAATTTTTTAGGAATCATCATGCTTGAAGCGATTGCGTTTCTTATTATCGGTCTAGGTTTTTTGGTGTGGAGTGCAGATAAGCTGGTTTACGGTGCCGCTGCTCTTGCTCGCAACTTCGGTATTTCACCACTAGTTATCGGTATGACGATCTTAGCAATGGGGTCTTCGGCTCCTGAAATGATGGTTTCTGCGACAGCAGCCCTTGATGGCAAAACAGATACAGCTGTAGGCAACGTACTGGGCTCTAACATCGCCAACATCGCGCTGATTTTAGGTATTACAGCCCTTATCAAACCGTTATCGATTAGCTCAGGCGTGATTCGTCGTGAACTACCATTAATGATCGGTGTCACTCTGCTAGCGGGCGCCCTATTGTGGGATAACCATTTAGGCTTCTATGAAGGCGTGTTGTTGTTTGTTCTTTTTGCCGCGTTTTTGTTTGCTATGTTGCAAATCAGCCGCAGCGAGAAAAAGAACGGCGATGCTTTCCTTGATGAGCAAGAATCAGAGATCCCTGAAGGCGTAAGTAACCCTAAGGCTGCAATGTGGGTCGTGATTGGTCTAATCGTCCTACCTTTAGCTGCTGATATGCTGGTAGATAACGCTGTGATCATCGCGAAGTTCTTCGGCATGAGCGACCTTGTCATTGGTTTAACCATCATTGCTGTTGGTACTAGCCTTCCTGAACTTGCAGCATCACTAGCCGGCGTTATGAAGGGTGAAGATGATATGGCTGTAGGTAATATCATTGGTTCAAACGTATTCAACATCCTTGCTGTTATGGGTATCCCGGGCATCCTAAACCCTTCGATCTTGAGCGAGTTCGCTATGGGTCGTGACTTCTGGGTAATGCTAGGCGTATCGCTACTACTTGTTGTGATGGCACTAGGAAAATCTCGTAGTGTGAATCGTATTGAAGGCGGCGTGTTAATTGTGACGTTCGTGGCCTACCAAAGTTACCTATTAATGAACATGTCGGCTTAATTGTTGATTTAACTTCCCGTACTTGGAGTATTTGATGTCTCAGCCATTTGATTACCGCAGCGTTGCAAAACAAGTTTTGGAAACCGAAGTTGCAGGTCTCACTCAATTAGACCAATATTTTAATGATGATTTTTGTAAAGCTTGCGACCTTATCCTGAACAACAAAGGCAAAGTCGTTGTGATGGGCATGGGTAAATCAGGCCACATTGGCAACAAAATCGCAGCAACATTGGCAAGTACCGGGACATCGGCTTTCTTTGTTCACCCAGGCGAAGCGGCGCATGGCGACTTAGGCATGATCGAACCTGGTGATATTGTGATTGCAATATCCAACTCCGGCGAATCGGGAGAAATCCTCAGCCTATTTCCTGTGTTAAAGCGTCTGAGCATCAAGATCATCAGCATGACAGGCAAGCCAGCATCAAACATGGCAACCCTGTCTGATATCCATTTACAAATTTCAGTACCGGAAGAAGCTTGTCCGCTGGGCTTAGCACCAACAACAAGTACCACGGCGACTTTGGTCATGGGTGATGCATTAGCCGTTGCACTTTTGCAGGCTCGAGGCTTCACCGCTCAAGACTTTGCCCTGTCTCATCCTGGTGGCGCTTTAGGTCGTCAGCTGCTGTTGAAGCTCGACGACATCATGCACACAGGCGATTCACTTCCTGTTGTAGCACCCGACGCACTAGTAAGAGACGCTCTACTAGAGATATCTCAGAAAGGCTTAGGCATGACAGCAATCGTTGGTGAAGATGGCCAAATGGCCGGTATTTTTACCGATGGTGATTTACGCCGTATCTTAGACAAACGCGTTGATATCCATAACACGCAGATCGGTGATGTGATGACGCTAAACCCGACGGTAGCCGAGCCAAACATGCTCGCGGTTGAGGGCTTAAACTTGATGCAAGCGAAGAGCATCAATGGCCTGATGTTATGCCAAGAAGGTAAATTAGTCGGAGCGTTAAACATGCATGACTTACTGAAAGCAGGAGTAATGTAATGACACAGACAGTCGAAACTCTATACGGCACTGTTAATTCAGATGTATTTGCAATTGCAAAAGAGATCAAACTGCTGATTTGCGATGTCGATGGTGTCTTCTCTGATGGTCGCATCTACATGGGCAACAACGGTGAAGAGCTGAAAACCTTCCACACTCGTGACGGTTACGGTATCAAATCACTGATGAACGCAGGCATTGAAATCGCGATCATCACGGGTCGCAAATCTCAAATTGTTGAGAATCGTATGACCGCTCTAGGCATTAAGCTGATTTATCAAGGTCAAGACGATAAAGTTAAGGCATACCAAGATATTTGCGATAAGCTTTCTGTAAACCCCGAAAATACAGGTTACATCGGAGACGATCTGATTGACTGGCCTGTAATGGAAAAAGTTGGCTTGAAGGTCTGTGTGGCAGATGGGCACCCGCTACTTGCAAAGCGTGCAAACTACGTGACAACCATTAACGGTGGTCATGGCGCGGTACGTGAAGTCTGTGACCTTATTTTACAAGCAAGAAATGAACTCGACGTGCATAAAGGTTTAAGCATATGAGTTTTACTCGTATTATCTATTTAATACTCATATTTATTGCCTCTTGGTCGACCTATTACTTGTACGACAAAGAGCAAACATCAACGATACAAGTGGCTCCAAATTTGGAGCTGCCCGCGTTTAGTGGCAAAAGCCTGAACAACATTAGCTACGACGAAAGCGGTATTCGCAGCTATCAGGTTGAATCGACGTATTTAGAACACTACTCAGTAGTTGGCGATACGCACTTTCAAAACCCAGTTCTTTCGGTATTCCGTGAAGGCCACACGATTGAATGGCAAGTCACCGCTGATCGCGCGATTATGGATGAGAATCAAGTTGTCACGTTTTATGACAACGTCGTGGCAAAGAACCTGTTGCCAGAAGCCAGCTTCGATACAATGACCACAGATAAAATGGTTGTTGAGCTGCCTAGCCGAGATTTTTATTCAGAGACTCCGGTCCATATGATCGGTACATTTTTTGAAACTGAGGGACAAGCAATGAAAGGTAACTTCGGTACCAACAATGCAACCCTCTTTAATTCTGTTCAAGGTAGATATGAAACTCTTACACCTTAGTTTATTCGCTTTGACCCTTGCGGCACCTAATGTCTATGCTCTGTCTTCGGATAGTGAGCAACCTGTCTACATTGACTCAGACAGCCAGCAATTGGATATGAAAAGTAACCAAGTGACTTTCCTTGGTGATGTGAACCTTAAACAAGGCAGCATCAATATCAATGCCGATAAGGTTATTGTTACTCGTAACGCCGTAAACGGTGAGATTGAAGAAATTCAAGGCTTCGGTAAGCCAGCAACCTTCTCTCAGCTTACTGACGACGGTAAGACACTCTACGGTGAAGCTGACGACCTGCACTACCAGCTTGTTGCCGACCGACTGATCATGACTAAGAATGCGATGTTATCTCAAGATGGCAGCATCATTCGCGGTTCTAAGATCACTTACCAGATCGGTTCTCAGAAATTAGTCGCTGACAGTGGTGAAAACAAACGAGTGTCAACGGTTTTACAACCAACGGAAGTGAATAAGTAACGATGGCTGTTCTTAAAGCAAAAAACCTAGCGAAAACCTACAGTAAACGTAAGGTTGTTACCGATGTAAGCTTACAGGTAGAGTCAGGCCAGATCGTCGGTCTGCTTGGGCCTAACGGTGCAGGTAAAACCACATCTTTCTATATGATAGTTGGTTTGGTGGCGCGTGATGAAGGTACCATCAGCATTGATGACCGAGACATCAGTATCTTACCAATGCACAGCCGCTCTCGTCTTGGTATCGGTTACCTGCCTCAAGAAGCATCGATTTTCCGTAAGTTGTCCGTAGAGAACAACATCATGGCGGTTTTACAAACCCGTGATGAAATGACCAACGAACAACGCCAAGATAAGCTGGAAGACCTGCTAGAAGAGTTCCACATCCAACATATCCGCACCAGCAATGGTATGGCTCTGTCGGGTGGTGAGCGTCGTCGTGTAGAGATTGCTCGTGCACTAGCAGCAAACCCGCAGTTCATTCTATTGGATGAACCATTCGCCGGTGTTGACCCGATCTCAGTAATCGATATCAAAAAAATCATTGTTCACCTGCGTGATCGCGGCTTGGGCGTTTTGATTACCGACCACAACGTTCGTGAAACATTAGACGTGTGTGAAAAAGCTTACATCGTAAGCCAAGGACACCTGATCGCTGAGGGTACTCCTGAAGATGTTCTCAATAACGAACAAGTTAAACAAGTTTATCTAGGCGAACAATTCCGTCTATGATTATATAGAGAGTATCGAGAGTTCTAAGAATAATAACTAGGTAAGTCACACTGAATGAAACCCTCATTACAACTTAAGCTAGGCCAACAGTTAGCAATGACTCCTCAATTGCAGCAAGCGATTCGTTTGTTGCAATTGTCTACTTTAGATTTGCAGCAAGAGATTCAAGAAGCACTTGAATCTAACCCACTACTCGATGTCGAAGAAGGCAATGAAGATACGCCAACATCGGAAGAAAAACCTAGCAGTGACGAAAAAGAAACTGTTGAAGCCACAGAGCAAGACTTACCTGATAGCTCAGACTTAATCGAAAAATCAGAGATTGGCAACGAACTAGAAATCGACACAACTTGGGAAGACGTCTACAGCGCGAACACCGGTAACACGGGTATTGCGATTGATGACGACATGCCGGTTTATCAAGGCGAAACCACTCAAAGCCTGCACGATTACCTACTTTGGCAACTCGACTTAACGCCATTCACTGACACCGACCGAAGCATCGCTTTTGCATTAATCGATGCCATCGACGACTACGGCTACCTCACTGTAACTTGTGAAGACATCCTTGAAAACTTCGACAATGAAGAGATCGAGCTTGATGAAATTGAAGCGGTACGTAAACGAATTCAGCAGTTTGATCCGCTAGGTGTCGGTTCAGTCAACCTGCAAGATTGCTTGTTACTGCAACTGGCAACCTTTCCCCAAGATACGCCTTGGCTTAACGAAGCTAAGTTAGTACTTACTAGCCATATCGACCAACTCGGCAATCGCGATTACAAACTGGTTATCAAAGAGACCAAGTTGAAAGAAGCAGAACTACGTGAAGTTTTGCAACTGATTCAACAGCTGGACCCTCGTCCTGGCAGTAAGATTACTCCGGATGAAACTGAGTATGTGGTTCCAGATGTATCTGTCTTCAAAGACCTTGGCAAATGGTTAGTGACCATTAACCCTGATAGCGTGCCTAAGTTGAAAGTGAATCAGCAGTACGCTGATCTGGGCAGTAAAGGCAACAGCGCCGACAATCAATACATCCGCTCAAATTTGCAAGAAGCAAAGTGGTTAATTAAAAGCCTAGAGAGCCGAAATGAGACGCTACTCAAAGTTGCGCGATGCATTGTTGAACATCAGCGTGATTTCTTCGAACATGGCGAAGAAGCGATGAAGCCAATGGTTCTTAATGATGTTGCGTTAGCTGTTGATATGCACGAATCCACGATCTCTCGTGTGACGACTCAAAAATTCATGCATACGCCACGTGGTATCTTCGAGCTCAAATACTTTTTCTCAAGCCATGTCAGCACTGACAATGGCGGTGAATGTTCATCTACAGCAATTCGCGCACTCATCAAGAAGCTTGTCGCAGCGGAAAATACCGCGAAGCCTCTAAGTGATAGTAAGATTGCTGCTTTACTGGCTGACCAAGGAATTCAGGTAGCTAGACGTACCATAGCGAAATACCGTGAGTCTCTGGGCATTGCCCCATCGAGTCAGCGTAAACGCCTGCTATAAGCTCATTTAGTCGCTAGTTACTTAGCAACTATGATCAGGCAACCAACTGAAAAGGAAAGTCTATGCAAATCAATATTCAAGGCCATCACGTTGATCTTACCGATTCAATGCAAGACTATGTTCACACCAAATTCGACAAACTTGAGCGCTTCTTTGATCATATCAATAGCGTTCAGGTTGTTTTAAAAGTTGAGAAAATCAATCAAATCGCAGAAGCTACCCTGCATATAAATCAGGGGGAAATCCATGCGACAGCAACAGATGAAAGCATGTATGCCGCGATTGATTCATTGGTTGATAAACTCGTCCGCCAACTCAACAAGCACAAAGAAAAGCTAAGTAGTCACTAACATGCAATTAAGCGAAGTACTTTCATTGGACTGCACCAAAAGTGCAGTCCAATGCACAAGCAAAAAAAGAGCCCTTGAGCTCATCAGCCAGATAGCAGCTGAGAGCTGCGGTCAAGATTCAACAGAGCTATTTGAGTGTATGTTGAGCCGTGAGAAGATGGGCAGTACCGGTATTGGTAATGGTATCGCGATTCCCCATGCTCGTATGAATGTCAGTGATAAAGCGATAGCTGTATTACTGCAATGCCAAGATCCTATCGAATTTGATGCGATTGATAATCGTCCTGTCGACCTACTATTTGCCCTGCTTGTTCCTAGCGAACAATGCAAAGAGCATCTAAAAACCCTTTCTTGTATGGCAGAACGACTAAACGACAAGCAGACTCTTAAACAGCTGCGTAATGCTCAGAGCGATCAAGAGCTTTACGACATCATGATTCAAGTGCCAACTTGCGAGCAATAACATGCGATTAATCGTGGTTAGTGGCCAATCAGGGGCCGGTAAAAGTGTTGCGTTACGAGTCCTAGAAGACTTGGGGTATTACTGTGTCGATAATCTACCAGTAAACCTGCTCAACAACTTTGTCGAATCGGTACGCGAAAGCAACCAAAACGTTGCGGTAAGTATTGATATACGTAACCTACCGAAAGAGCCTCAGTTAGTCACCGACACGCTCGAGCAACTCGAGTCAGCTACAAACATCGATGTTGATGTATTGTTCCTCGATGCCAGCAAGCAGACACTCCTTAAGCGCTACAGCGAAACCCGCAGAATCCACCCTTTATCAATTGGCCAAGAAAAGCTCTCTCTTGAGCAAGCGATTGATTTAGAGAAGACACTTCTGACACCTCTCGCAGAGCACGCCAGCATTGTGATCGACAGCAGTGACTGCAACCTCTACGAATTGAGTGAAAAGGTTCGATTTAAAGTTGAAGGCAAAGAGAAGCAAGAGCTGATCATCGTCTTTCAATCTTTCGGTTTTAAGTATGGCTTGCCAAGTGATGCCGACTACGTGTTTGATGTTCGCTTTTTGCCGAACCCTCACTGGGAACCTGCACTACGACCACTAACCGGGCTAGATGCACCAATTCACTCCTTTCTAGAAGAACATTCAGAAGTTCTGGAACTCAAGCAACAGATCCAAGGCTTTGTTGAACAGTGGTTACCAATGTTAGAGAAGAACAATCGCAGTTACCTAACGGTCGCGATTGGCTGTACTGGCGGCAAACACCGCTCGGTTTATCTAACCCAGAAAATTGGTGAGTACTTTGAGCAACTTGGCCATCAAGTTCAAATCAGACACGCCTCCCTAGAGAAGCACCAACAGGGCTAACCATGGAATTAACTCGAACTGTACTGATCCAAAATCGCTTGGGTCTTCACGCTAGAGCAGCCGTAAAGTTGGTTGAGCTTGCACAAAGCTTTGATGCAACCATCACTATCCATAGCGAAGAAGATAAAACAGCAACAGCAGACAGCGTAATGGGGTTACTTATGCTGGAATCAGCGCAAGGGCAACATATTACGATTCAAGCTGCAGGTACCGATTCACAGCAAGCACTGGATGCCGTCTGTCATCTCATTGAAGACAAGTTTGATGAGGGTGAGTAGCGAAAACGCTTCACTCACAACGCCTAAGACTCAAACAACGAACCAACCAATATTAAATCTTAGTTCTATCTAAGTTTATGATTTAAATAAGCCCCAGAATTAAGTTACTATTCCAACCATTGTTAGAATAATGAGATAGGAGGAAAATATGGCAGAGCAATTAGAATTCGACCAAGCTCACCAAACCCTCCAAGAAGTCAGCGAAGCCCTAGAAAACGGCCGATTTGTTCACGTACGCCGACAACTTCAGGACATGGAACCTGAGGATATTGCACACCTTTTAGAAGCCTCCCCTCGCAAAAGTCGTGACGTACTCTGGCAACTCACCGATCCTGAAGACTACGGTGAAATTCTTGATGAACTAAACGAAGACGTCAAAGATGCTCTTGTGTCAAAAATGGCACCTGAGACCTTGGCAGAAGCAACCGAAGGCATGGAAACCGATGACGTCGCTTACGTACTTCGAAGCCTACCCGACGATGTTTCTCGCGAAGTCCTTTCTCAAATGGACTCCGTCGATCGTGCGTTAGTTGAAACCGCCCTGTCGTACCCTGAAGATTCAGCGGGGGCGATCATGAACACCGACGTAATCACGATTCGTGGTGATGTCGATGTTGACGTTGTATTGCGCTACATGCGTATGCGTGGCGAACTGCCGGATGCAACTGATGCTCTGTATGTTATTGATGAAGAAGAACGTCTTATCGGTAACCTATCACTTACCACGCTAGTAACGACTCAACCTGATGTCCCTGTTTCAGAAGTGATGGATGATGCCGACGAAGCGATCGCGGTAGAAACCAGTGCGTCAGATATCGCGAGCCTGTTTGAACGTCGTAACTGGGTTTCTGCGCCTGTCATCGATAGTAACCAGCACCTTGTTGGTCGTATCACCATCGATGACGTGGTTGATGTTATCCGTGAAGATGCCGAACACTCAATGATGAGTATGGCGGGTATGGACGATGACGAAGATACCTTCGCACCGGTCGTAAAATCTGCTCGTCGTCGTAGTGTGTGGCTTGGTGCTAACGTACTCGCAGCACTGGCGGCAGCATCTGTATCAAACATGTTTGAAGCAACGCTCGATCAAATGGCAGCGATTGCGGTTCTGATGACTATCGTGCCTTCGATGGGGGGTGTTGCGGGTAACCAAACCGTTGCTCTGGTGATTCGTGGTTTGGCACTCGGTCATATCGGTGACAGTAACAAACGCGAACTGCTACTCAAAGAGGCAGCCATCGGCTTCCTAAACGGCGTTCTATGGGCCGTTATCATTGGTGGTATCGTGGTGGCTTGGAAAGGTAACTGGATACTGGGAGGCATCATCTCAGCGGCGATGATGACCAACTTGATTGTCGCAGGTATTGCTGGTGTAACTATCCCAGTGATGTTGAAGAAGATGAATATCGATCCAGCCCTTGCTGGCGGTATGGCACTGACCACAGTAACCGATGTTATTGGCCTATCGGTGTTCCTAGGCTTAGCGACCATACTGATCTAGTTAGCATAAGCAGTTAGCCAATTTTTGGCGAAATACAGAAAACAAAAAGGGAGCCACGGCTCCCTTTTTTAATTCATCAGATTCGCTTTAATTGAATTACTCACCCGCGACTTTCATCGACTCAAGCAGGATAGAACCCGTTTGAATTTGCGAACGTGTTTCTACGTCGTTACCCACAGCAACAATCTGAGTAAACATGTCTTTTAGGTTACCTGCGATTGTTACTTCTGATACTGGGTATTGGATCTCTCCGTTTTCAACCCAGAAACCTGCAGCGCCACGTGAATAATCACCCGTTACGGTGTTTACGCCTTGGCCCATCACTTCAGTGACTAGGAAGCCAGTACCCAACTCTTTTAGCATCTGCTCAAAGTTTTGACCGGTCGATTTAACGAACCAGTTATGAATACCACCAGCATGACCGGTTGGCGTCATATCCATCTTACGTGCGGCATAGCTCGTTAGTAGGTAAGTTGCTAGCACACCGTCAGTGATGATTTCACGATCTTGAGTGAACACACCTTCGCTATCGAATGGGCTTGAAGCCAAACCACGCAAGATATGTGGTCGCTCAGAAATGTTAAACCAGTCAGGTAGGATTTTCTGACCGAGATGATCCAATAGGAATGACGACTTGCGGTAAAGGTTACCGCCACTGATCGCCATAACAAGGTGACCAATCAAGCCAGTTGCCACATCATTAGCGAACATAATTGGGTACTGGCCTGTTGGTAGCTTTTTCGCATCCAAACGGCTAATGGTCTTTTCTGCAGCTTCTTGACCTACACGCTCAGGCGTCCACAGCTCGTCACGGTGACGTGCAACGGTGTAGCTGTAGTCACGCTCCATCTCACCGTTAGCGCCTTGTCCAATTACACAGCAGCTCGTGCTATGACGACTAGAAGCATAGCTTGCTAGTAAGCCATGGCTGTTACCATAAACCTTAACGCCATAGTGGCTGTCGTAGCTTGCGCCATCACTCTGTTTGATCTTATCGCTATAAGCTAACGCTTGCTTCTCAGCAGCAATCGCAATCTCAGCGGCATAGTCAGGGTTTGGTTCATCAGGGTGAAAAAGATCCAAATCTGGAATTTCTTTTACCATGTATTCTTTTGCCGCAGGACCGGCAAATGGGTCTTCAGACGTGTACTGAGCGATATCAAGTGCGGCCGCGACGGTTTGAGCAATCGCCTTTTCACTCAGATCAGATGTAGATGCGCTGCCTTTTTTCTGGCCGCGATAAACAGTAATACCTAGCGCACCATCACTATTAAATTCAACGTTTTCCACTTCACACATACGTGTTGAAACACTTAAACCCGTTGACTTAGTAATAGCGACCTCAGCTGCGTCTGCACTCACTGATGCCATATCCAACGCTTTAGCTACTGCGGCTTCTAGCTCAACTCTTTGCTGGGCGACTTGCTGTTTTACATCCATATCTATTCTAATTTTTTAGGTCAATATTACGTAGGATAACAAGAATTTCGCTTTCTCCCCAAGATTCTTGCTAAAATAGGCAATATATTCGTTTGAGATAGTGACATAGGCAGAAAAGATGGCTCGCAAAAACCAAAAAGCCCCATGGGAACCAGAAGAAGAAATCATCTGGGTAAGTAAGACAGAAATGAAAACCGACATGGAAGCGCTACAAAAACTGGGGGAAGAACTTGTTTCCCTGAAGCCTTCTGTATTAGACAAGTTTCCTCTGTCTGAAGATTTGGCACAAGCGATTAAAGATGCACAACGCTTTAAAAATGAAGCGAAGCGCCGTCAACTTCAATACATTGGTAAAGTAATGCGCAATGTTGATCCTGAGCCAATTCAAGCGGCTTTGGATAAAGTACGTAACAAGCACTCGCAAGCAACCGCTGAACTACATAAGCTTGAGCAACTGCGTGATCGTGTTGTTGCTGAAGGTGATGCGGCTATTTCAGAAGTAATGGACATGTACCCTGAAGCAGACCGTCAGCGTCTTCGTCAGCTAGCTCGCCAAGCTAACAAAGAGAAATCAGCGAACAAGCCAGCAAAGGCTTCTCGTGAAATCTTCCAAATCTTAAAAGAGCTAAAGCTAGAAGACTAATCTTTGTCGCTTTATTCTGTAAGACAATAAAAGACCTAGCGCATGCTAGGTCTTTTTGTTTTCTACGTACTCAATATCAGAGAGATTAAACAAGAGTGATGAATCGTCACTCACCCGCTTTAACAAATGAGCTTAATTCTGTCTGTGGATGATCCGCCGTCAGTGCCTCTATCGAGTCTTCAACCAACACCTTACCTAGCGCCACAAACACAAACTTATTCGCGATACTGCGTGCGTCACCTAAATGGTGAGTCACCATCAAGACCGTAATATTTCGCTCTGCCGCTAATCGCTTCACTAAGCTAAGCATCTCTTCACGCAGCAAAGGATCAAGCGCAGAGAAAGGTTCATCAAGCAGCCAAATATCATGAGGTTGGACAAAACAACGCGCTAACGCAACACGCTGGCGTTGACCGCCGGATAAGTGCTCAGGCAACCTATCCAAATACTCAGCGACGCCAACTTGCGCTGCGGCTTGCTCCACAGCTTGCTTTTGGGTTGCAGTAAGCTTTAAACCTGGATGCAGACCTAAACCAATATTTTCTCGCACCGTAAGGTGAGCAAACAGGTTGTGCTCTTGAAACAACATCGCCAACGGACGCTGATGTGCTTCTTTACCAATAAGCGACTGCCCAGCCACTGATATCTCACCCGATGTAGGCTCGATGAAACCAGCAACTAGCGCCAACAGTGTAGACTTACCCGCACCACTCGGCCCCATAAGTGCAACAATATCGCCCTGCTCAGCTTGAAAATCAAAGCTAAACAACTCTCTGTGATAGTGGTAATCCACATCTTTCATCACTAACATCATCGGTTCCTTAATTCTTTAGCATCGAGCTTAGATCTTCGAGTAAATAAGAATTCTATTAAGCTAAAACTGCCGACACTCAGTAACAGTAAGCTCACAGAAACTACCGCCGCCGCTTCCATTTGATAGCTGCCTAACAATTGGAATAGATACAAAGGCAGAGTTCTAAAATCTTGGCTACCAAACAAAGCAATCGCGCTTAAGTCACCCATCGCCAACATAAAGCTAATCGAGAAGGCTTGCGCCATCGGCTTACGCAATGCTCGCCACTCCACTAACCTAAAACGCGTGAAACCTGTCATACCCAAGCTTGCACACACATACTGGTACTGCTGAGACAAATGCAGCATAGGTTGAGCTAGGGTTTTAATTACGTAAGGCAGCGCCATTAAGCTGTTGACGGCAATCACGATAAAGAAAGCTAAACTGAATACATCGGTGAATGAACGCAGTAATAAGAAGATACCCGTACTGATCACCAGCCCCGGAGTCACCAAGATAATAGTGCCAATCAGCTCGATTTTATCGGCTCGAAAATTCTTGTTCTGTAAACGCCATGCTCGGCTAGTCAGTAGTATGGCGATACCAATACCAACTGCGATAACACTTGCTAATGACGCGACTTTAACCGAGGTCATTAACGCCGCCCAAAACGGCTCGCTGCTGAGTACGGTTAATGCCTGCGAGTTAATTCCACTGACGATAACCATAGCTAATGGCGGCAATACCAGCATTGAGACTATGATGATCCAAAAGCTATCCCAAGCTTTTGACCACCAGCTGTCCTTAACCAAATATTTCTCTTCCGACAGCTGACTGGCCGTCACTGAAATAGGCTTCGATAGGCGTTGAATGCTCACCGCTAGCACACCACACAGCAGCATTTGCCATATCGCGAGCAAGGCACCAGCTTGAAGGTCAAAGTCGAATTTAATCGCCTGATAAATAGCGAGCTCGATAGTGGTTGATTTAGGTCCACCGCCTAGCGCCATCACGGTAGCAAAGCTGGTAAAACACAACATGAAGACTAAGCCACACACATGTGGTAATTGCTGTCTTAAGCGAGGCCATTCAACCCATCTGAATTTGTTCCAATGACTCATACCCAAGTGAGCACAAAGCTTGTGTTGCTCGGCAGGCACGGTATCTAACGCTTGCAGAAGTAAGCGACTGGCATAAGGCAAGTTGAAGAAAACGTGCGCCAGCAAAATACCATTCAATCCGTATATGGAAAATGGCAATTCAATATCGAAGTTCGCCAAAAACTTAGCTAACCAACCACTATTGCCATAGATCGCAAGTAAGCCAAATACACCCACTAACACTGGCAGGACTAAGGTCGACGCGAACAGCCTTAACAACAAAGCGCGTCCAAAAAATTGTCTACGACACAGCGCATGAGCAATAGGTATAGCAAAGCCAACACTCAGCACCGTTGAGAGTGTCGCCTGATAAAAACTGAATTTCGTTACATGCCAATAGTAGGGATCGGACCATACTTGGCTGATATCAAGAGAAGGGGCATTGCTAAGCAATGCCCCAACTGCTGAAACCACGAAGGCGGTAATGAGTATCGCTACCCAAATCCCAACCTTAGGTGTTTTCTTTATCATAGATTGATTTTTTACCGTAAATGGTTCGCTCAGTTAACATCGAACAAACCTTTAAATACAGAAAGTTAGAAAGCTAATTTTTTAAAAGCAAATTAAAAAGTAAGTGCACTCTGCCATTCACGAATCCATGGCTTACGCTTAGCTGCAATTTCTTCGGGCGTAAAGCTTAGCGCTTTCTGAGGAACCGTAAGTTGCTCGAACCCTTTTGGAAGCTCAATATCGGTCACTGGGTACATCCAGTTGCCTGTTGGCATCGCCGATTGGAATTCATCACTTAGGATAAACGCCATAAACTCATCAGCAAGCTTTTCGTTCTTGCTGCCTTTAACCTTAGCGGCCACTTCCACTTGAGTGTAATGCCCTTCTTCGAAGCTTGCTGCTGCATACTTAGAATCGCTTTCAGCAATAATGTGGTAAGCCGGAGACGTTGTATAAGACAACACTAAATCCGACTCGCCTTCTAGGAACATAGAGTAAGCTTCAGACCAGCCTTTGGTTACAGTCACAGTTTTCTGAGCAAGCTTCTTCCATGCTGCTGTCGCTTCATCACCGTATACTGATTTCATCCAAAGCATCATGCCTTGGCCTGGTGTTGATGTACGTGGATCTTGGTAGATGACCTTAAGATCATCACGCTGCTCAACCAGTTCTTTCAAGCTCTTCGGCGGGTTTTCCAGTTTCTCTTTATTGTAAACAAAAGCAAAGTAGCCAAAGTCATAGGGTACAAAAGTGCTGTCGTTCCAACCATTAGGAAGCGTTACCGATGACGTATCAACATTATGCTCAGCCAATAAGCCCGTCGCTTTCGCTTCAGCCATCAGGTTGTTGTCGAGACCTAGTAAGATATCGGCTTTGCTGTTGCCGCCCTCAAGACGTAAACGGTTCAGAATAGACACGCCATCTTCTAGAGCGACAAAATTCACATCACAACCACACTTCTCTTCGAATGCTTTTTCAACGGCAGGACGAGGGCCCCAATCCGCAGCAAAAGAGTCATAGGTGTATATAGTCAAAGTGTTGTCTGCAGCAAAGGCAGAAAAAGAAATAGCTGTAGTAACAGCAAGGGTAGTTAATGTGAATTTCACTGGACGCTCTCCATGGTCTGAGCGGCACAGGTTTGAGGGAGGAGAACGGTAGAGGTTGTTCCTAACTCAATTCCTACGCCAGCATTATCTGGTTCAGGTTTACGGGTCCCAAGCACCTGCTTGATCTCAGCTCGCATTCATTATTTGAATGGTTCGCTCCCCGATGAGTGTTCAGAATTGTAATTTGATTTTTAACAATAAGCTATCAAGTTTGGATCAATTACGTTGATCGTAACCCCAACGTGGCACTAAACCTTGTTCGATACCAAGGTGATCTAGAATACGCGCCACCATAAAGTCGACCAGATCTTCAATTGACTTGGGTTGATGATAAAAACCCGGAGCTGCAGGCATGATCGTTACGCCCATGGTCGAAAGTTTGTGCATGTTCTCGAGATGAAGCGTCGAAAATGGCGTCTCGCGAACCACCAACAACAATTGGCCTCGCTCTTTCATGACTACGTCTGCTGCTCGCTCAATCAGGTTATCTGATAGACCATGAGCAATCGAAGCCAAGCTTCCCGCTGAACATGGACAAACGACCATCTGTTTAGGTGCTGCTGAACCAGAGGCAACCGGCGAGAACCAATCATCTTTGCCACACACCACCAGCTTTTCAGGGTCGCAGCCAAGATGTTTAACCAAAGCTTGTTTCGCCGCATCTGGCCCAGCAGGTAACTTAAGTTCATGCTCGGTCGCCAATACCACTCGCGCTGCCGATGAAATCAGCAAGTAGACCTGATAATCGGCTGCCAAAAGGCATTCAAGTAAACGCAGGCCATAAGGCGCACCGGATGCGCCAGTGAAAGCAAGGGTTATCGCTTTATCGTGTTTTGTCATGTTCTCAATTACTTCAAATTATAAGGTCGTGGATGCCGTTAGCCTTTGAGTGCCAATCCATCCAACAGTTTTTGATGAATGCCACCAAAGCCACCATTACTCATTACCAAAATTTGGTCGCCAGCTTGTGCCTCTGAGACAATTTTAGCAACGAATGCATCCATGTCCTCACTCACGTGTGCCGGTTGGTGACAAGCGTCTGCAACATCTTGAACTGACCAATCAATGTTATCCGGTTGGAATAAGTAGGTAGAATCCGCCTGCTTCAACGAATCAGCCAGTATTTCTTTGTGCACACCACGTTTCATGGTGGCAGAACGAGGCTCTAAAACGGCAATGATTTTCTTAGTGTCGACCTTATTACGTAATCCCCCGAGCGTAAGTTCAATCGCCGTTGGATGATGAGCAAAATCGTCATAAACAGACACACCTGCCACCTCGCCTTTAAACTCCAAACGGCGCTTAGTATTAATAAAGGTAGCTAGTGATTCACAAGCAAGGTCAGGTGTCACGCCCACATGACGTGCAGCTGCAATCGCCATCAAAGCATTATTTACGTTGTGGTCGCCCACTAAATCCCAATTTACGGTTCCAACACATTCATTTTGGAAGTAAACCTCAAATTGAGAGCCATCTTTGACCAGTTTCTTGGCATCCCAGTCGCCTTGCTCGCCACTCGATTCAGTTTCACTCCAGCAACCGCGAGCTAGAACATCTTCAATAGCGCTGTCTTGCTTAGGTGAGAAAATGCGACCATTGCTTGGCACAGTACGCACCAAATGATGAAATTGTCGCTTAATCGCTTCAAGATCGTCAAAGATGTCCGCATGATCAAACTCTAGGTTATTCATCACTAAGGTTCTTGGGTGGTAATGAACGAACTTAGATCGTTTATCGAAAAAAGCACTGTCGTATTCGTCGGCTTCTACCACGAAGAACATGCTTTCACCAAGGCGAGCAGAGATACCAAAGTTACCCAACACTCCGCCAACTAAGAAGCCCGGTGCATAGCCACAGTCTTCCAAGATCCAAGCCAACATGCTTGATGTCGTGGTCTTACCGTGCGTTCCCGATACCGCTAACACCCAACGGTCATGCAGTAAGAACTCTTGCAACCACTGAGGACCAGAGGTGTATCTAAGGTTGTTATCCAACACATACTCAACACACGGATTACCGCGGCTCATTGCGTTACCGATAACCACGAGATCTGGCCTTGGTTCTAATTGGCTAGGGTCGAACCCTTCAATAATTTCAATCCCTTGTGATTCCAACAAGGTGCTCATTGGTGGGTAAACATTCGCGTCACTACCCGTAACCTTGTGACCTAATTGACGAGCCAATACCGCAGCACCACCCATGAAGGTGCCACAAATTCCTAAGATATGAATATGCATAAATTGCTTCCAAACGCTTGGCTAAATAAACAGTGCCTAATTAAAACGGCTTGCACTCATTATCATTAAATGGCGATTAAAAGCGAGCAGCAATGCAAAACAAATTGAGTCGACATAGTAAGTGAGATCTGTGTCGCTTAGTTCATTACCATTAAAAAGATCTAACCTTTAGAATTTAGGTAAGCGTCTAGATGAATAAAGCCCACTCAAGAGGCCGAATCTACAGTGCTCAAATCCCCCCTAATATTGAGAGAAGTTTAAGGAAATAACATGTCTGAGATGCGCACCCTTGGTGAGTTCATTGTTGAGAAACAGAGTGACTTCCCCCATGCAAGCGGTGATCTATCATCCCTTTTGTCGTCTATTCGACTTGCTGCAAAAATTGTTAACCGTGAGATCAACAAGGCTGGCCTAGTCGACATCACTGGCGCTGTTGGTACAGACAACGTGCAAGGTGAAGAGCAACAAAAGCTAGACCTTTACGCGAACGACAAATTTAAAGCGGCTCTAGAAGCTCGTGACCAAGTTTGTGGTGTTGCAAGTGAAGAAGAAGACGAAGCTGTCGCCTTCAATAAAGAGCTCAACAAAAACGCAAAATACGTTGTACTGATGGATCCACTTGATGGCTCTTCAAACATCGATGTGAATGTATCGGTTGGTACAATTTTCTCTATCTACCGTCGAGTATCACCGATCGGTACACCACCAACACAAGAAGATTTCTTACAGCCAGGACACAAGCAAGTAGCCGCGGGTTACGTGATTTACGGTTCTTCAACCATGCTTGTTTACACAACAGGTGCTGGCGTAAATGGCTTCACCTACGACCCATCACTGGGTACCTTCTGCCTATCTCATGAAAACATGATGATTCCAGACGAAGGCAAGATCTACTCGATCAACGAAGGTAACTACATCCGCTTCCCAACCGGTGTTAAGAAGTACATCAAATACTGTCAGGAAAGCGAGCCAAGCGATAACCGCCCTTACACGTCACGTTACATTGGTTCTCTTGTGTCTGATTTCCACCGTAACTTGCTAAAAGGCGGCATCTACTTATACCCAAGTACAGAGAGCCACCCTCAAGGTAAATTGCGTTTGCTTTATGAATGCAACCCTATTGCTTTCCTTATGGAGCAAGCTGGCGGTATTGCATCAGACGGTGCACAGCGTATCATGGATATCAAACCAACTGAGCTACACCAACGTGTGCCTTTCTTCGTTGGTTCAACAAAAATGGTACGTAAAGTAGAAGAGTTTCTTGAGCTGAACCCTGAGTAACCCTCTCATTTCATTCTCAAACTAACGCTATTAAAAAGCCAGCACCTCAGTGCTGGCTTTTTGTTGTCTCGTAAGGTGATTAACTAGTTAGGAATCATTGTTCCGCTGACACCAGTTACCCGAAAGTATTTCTTTATTAGCTGTTAGATCAAGCTGATACAAATATACCCATGCTAATCCAAATATAGTCTCTATTTGCTCGCGACGATACTCAACAGGAACATCTTCTAGCCGATCGAGCGACTCTAAAATTTCGTCGTCAATGATATAGACCTCACCAGCGACACTTTTCTTTCCCAAAATCATCGCCGGATAGACACCTAAATCAAAAAGTGCGTATTCCTTAGGTGTATCAAACTGCCCTAATAAATCGCAGCCCTGCAAATAATGGTGATTGGACTGACCTTGCCTCAAGGTTCCATAGACAAAAACAAGATGCTGCATATGCCCTCCCATACGGCTCTACTCGAACTCAAATTGATAGAGAAGATCCACAGCACTGTCTAGGCCAGAAACAGCTTCAACATAGAGATCCTGCATCAATCTATAACGAACGGTAAACTCACCTAACGAGTTAAAGATACCCACACCATACTTCACCTGTAAGCCAGGCAGGATGTAACCACTTACCGTCACTTGAGAGTCATCGCCAGAGCCTGCAGTATCCAGTTGCAAGTCCTTTACACCAAAGGCTTCACCGATTTCACCAACAACCTTACCACTCTTCGCTAAACTCAAACCGATTAAAGTCGTTGTCATCGAACCGCTCGACTCACCGTCGATATCTTGGCCACGCAAAATATAAGACAGTGCGTTCGCTTGTGGCATCGCTGGGTCAGAATAAATCTCGATGGTAGGCTCTGTCGCAGGGCCAGTCACTCGAATACCAGCGGTCACGTCATCCTGAGTATTATCAGGATTACGAATCGCGTTGATGGCTACGTATGGCTGATCCGGTGGTCCATTCATTAGGATCTTACCCTCTTCGATCAAGAGGTCTTGCCCGAATGATTGATAAGTACCATCGACGATGTTCACTTCACCTGTAATAAATGGACCTTGGTCTTTTTGAGCCACGTTGAGCTTACCGACCAAATCACCTTCAAGACCGAAGGCAGACAGTTTAAAGTCATCACCAATGGAGATATTAATATTCGTCATCACATTGAATGGAATCGTATCTTCGTTTTCTGGCTCTAGATCTTTATTCAAAATAACCTGATCAGAAGAGACGCCAACCGCTGACGGTGGTAAATCTTCAACAACAATTCGTCCCCATGGTAATGTAATATCACCGGTGATTTTCGCCAGATCTGGTGTGACATCAATAGTCATATCAGGTACGACCTTCACCTTAACCATCGGTGGGATATCAACCATCAACTCATCAGCGAAAACTCTAACGTTCGAATGCCATGCTTTAAGATCTTGCCAATCTCCGGTTCCCTCAATATCAAGGTGACCATCAGGTGTTTCGACATTCGCATCCAGTTTTGCACTATAACCATCAAAGTCGAGGTCGATGCGGCCATCTTTCACATCAACAGGCGTAACATCGCCTTTGACTTGAATACCATCAACAGAGAATTGACCAAAGACTTGAGGGTGCATCAGAGAGCCTTTAACTTGAAGATCACTCTCAAGGTCGGCTTTCAATAAGCTGTATTCACCTAGAATTGGTTGTAAGAAATCAAGATGGAACGTGGTCAGCTTAATTGCCGCATCGACCATTTTGTCTTCGGCAAGAATATCCGGTAACGACACCGTGCCAGACAGGTCACCATTGTCGGAAACATCCAACTTAAAATCGGCATCCAGTTTGTTGTCTTTCAGTTGGGCATTCAATGCAACGCTTTCCCAACCCAGTGTGATTGGCTCACCCACTTCTTGAACAACCTGACCTTTCGGCATATCAACGCTTACCGTGACTTCAGGCTCATCTTGTTCAGACCACTTTGCATGAGCAGTCGCATTGACTAAGCCCTGTAATTGCGTCTCTTTAGGCACAAAGGCTTTAATCTGCTCGAAATCGAATTGATTGATGGCTACCTTGGCCTCACCCGATTTTCCGACACGAACGTCTTCATCCAAACACACGCTCGAACCCGATTGTTTCCAACAGTGCGCTTGAACATCGGCAAACTGTTTATCAACATCCGCATTTATCGCGACAGGTTGATCTAACACCCAAGGACCTTGCTGAGTGGTGATTTTGACTCTGTCTAACGATCCATACCAAATAAGAGAAGGCTTTTGAATCAACTCTCCGGAAATAGCTAAGCTTGTAGACACGATGTCGGATATCACATCAAGTGTCACTGTGTGTTTCTTCTCACCACCACTCACCGTGAGATCAATGCTTTTTACGCTCTGATCTTGATAGGTTAGGTTGTTAGCTTTTAATTCAAGATCAGCTTGAGCTTCAGGCAATGGCAGAGGAACCACAGAACCATTAAGCGACAAGGATTCTAGTGTTGCTTCGTTATTCCAATCTACCTTATCCACATTTAGAGCGAGATCGACTTCAGGCTTTTTCGTTGGACCACTGAGCTGGATGTTACCAATCACTTTACCTTTCAAATCAGGGACGCTTTTTACAAGCTCAGGGAAGTGAATCTCAACACCCATGTCCCATTTCTTATCAAGCTCACCCTGAGCCTTAATCGAGTTAACACCGTGAGCTAAGCTCAAACCACTGGTTTTCAGTTTTGGTTCACCGCTCGCGCTGCGATCAGACGCTGACAACTGACCTTCGATATCCAGAGGGTATTCTCGCAAGATCCCTTCAATATCCAATTTAGGCAGTTCAATCGCCCAGCCGCCCGCTTCAGTCAACTCACCTGAGGTGACGATGTTTCCACTAATGTTGCCCTCAGCTTCTGGCCACTGCAGACCCGGTTGAATATCTTTGAGTGTCACGTCAGCTTGCCAGTTAACGAGACTCTTCCAGTTCGCTTTAACGACACCGTTAAGCTCACCGCCTAGCGTGTTGAGCTTTAGACGCTCGAGAACAATTTGTTCCGTCGTGCCTTTACCCTGTAGATCGATGGCTAATTCAGGGATTTCCTTACCATCGGCTTCACCTTTAAGAAGAACATTAAAACCATCTAGTGAGCCATCAGCTTTAAATTGCTCAATTGTCGCTTGGTAATCGCTTTTTCCGGTAAGGGGCCACTGTGCTTGTCCGCCCTCTAAAAGAAGGTCAAATGGCAGAGTCGGTTCTAAGGGTTGAATATCCCCAGACAACTTTGCCTCAATCAGCTCAGAAAATTGGGAGTCTAGGTTTAGCTTAGCCACGCTGCCTTGTGCTTTCAGAGACAACTTCTGCCCAACAAGGTCGGTTTCTTTCACCAACGCATCCAAAGAAAGTTCTAGCGGGTAACCGCCCTTGAGCTCAACCTTCGTGGTTAGATTGGCGCTTGCTTGTGGCATATCGAGTTCGAGAGTTGAAACATCAACCGTGTGTTTGCCCGCGCGAGCTTCTAGCCCAAGGTGGTTAACAACGATTGGTGTTTCTTGTTCTAAGGTGAAACGGTTGAGGTCAAAACGCTCCAACACAACCTGCAGAGGAATCCAGACTTCCGGCAATTCGATAGCCGTTTTAACGGCAGCTTTTGGCTCAACCTTTTCTGCTTGCGGTTCTTCTGTCGACTCAGCGAGTTTAACCTTAAGATCATTGAATAAGGTTGGCGATACAGTTAGCTTTTCGCCCTGCATACTCAAAGCCGTAGAGAACAAGCTCCATTCAATTTCATGCCCTAAGATATTCAACTTGATATCAGACAAAGCGATATGGTTGATTACGATTGGCAACGGTGTTTTTACCGATGTTACGGGCGGAGTAGGTTCTGTTTCTTCTGTAGAGGCCGGAGGCAGTTCAGTAAATGCGAAGTCCAATCCTTGAATCGCTAAACGATCGACACACAACTTAGGGTCGAGCAGACAGCGAGGATTAATCGCCAAGTTCAGCTTTTGAACTTTGGTGTCTATATGCAGGCTGTCATCTTTAAACTGAACATTATTAAGCGTAAAGCTCGGGAACAGAGCCCCTTTAGTGCTTTCCACTTTAAGCTGTGGCAACGCTTTTTCAGCGCCCCACAACACAGTGTTCAACCCTGGATTGGTGAACAAAACAAAACCTAGCAAGGCTATCAACAACAGCAAAATAGACGTCAATGAGATCGACGTCCACTTGATGCACTTGCCCATCACTTTGATCATAATTCTGGCCCTAAACTAAAGTGTAACTGGAACTCATCACCTTTTGCTGCATCTAGACCCCAAGCAAAATCTAAGCTCACAGGGCCGACGGGCGACGCCCAACGAACCCCGACGCCGGTACCATGTTTCCATTCAGGTTTATCATTGAAGGCATCACCAATGTCGTAGAATGCTGCGCCCCACCAGTTTCCAACCAAGCGGTATTGGTATTCAAACGAGCTGGTTGCAATGAATTTGGCACCCGTTAGTGCGCCACTTTCATCTCGAGGAGAGATCGACTCATAACCATAACCACGAATGCTATTGTCACCACCAGCAAAGAATCTTAGGGAGGGAGATAGCTTATCAAACTCGTCGGCAAAGTTGCCGCCAAATTGAAGTCGAGTTAAGCCTCGGTGATTGTCGCCAATGCTTCGAATCCAAGCGGTTTGACCTTGAAAACGAACAACCTTAGTTTCAGATAACAAGGTATCATCACCCGCTTCAACCATAATGGTTTGTTTATCGCCCCACATCGGCATCGAACCGCCTCGCGTTCGAGTGCGTGAGAAAGAGATACCCGGCAGCACAAATTGCGCTAAATCATCCTGCAAACCTTGCTCATAGTTTTCGACCAAGTATCGAATGAAGACCGTGCGTTGCCAACCGTTATCCAGTCGCCAATATCTTTCTAGCGCTAAGTTTGACTCCAAACTCTTGGTATCACGATTATCCAAGTTTTTCATACCGTACTTAACTTGATAGTAGTCGTTCAGCACGTCATCCAGAGGGATTTTATAGGTAGCGGTAATCGTCTGTTCAGGTTTAGAAATCGACAGGCTGCTATTGAAGCTATGGCCTTGTTCATTAACCCAAGGTTTTTTCCACTTCAGAGTGCCTTTTACGCCAAGGTCGGTGGATACACCGATACCCGTTTCGATTTGGTTACGAGCTTGCGGAGCAAGGCTAACCTTCATCGGGATCTCTCGGCCTTCGCCTAACTGGCTTAAATCTGGTTCAACAAATACCGAGGAGAACCAATCCGTATTGGACAGGTTTTGGTTGTACTCACCGACTTTGGTGATTGAGTAAGGTTCGCCATCCTCAAATGGTTTAAGTGACTGCACCTTATCTTCTTCTATCTGGCTACCAGTAACCTGAGTAGTACCAAAGTGATAGCGGATACCACTGTTATAATGAAGACGAACATAAGCGCGGTTCAATTCAGGAGCGACTTCTAGCTTACTAAGATCATAAGCACCATCGAAGTAGCCTTTCGCTAAGCCAAGGTTGCGGATCGACGATTTCAAAGAGTCATAATTACCATGATTCAGAGTCGAACCTTTAGACAAGCTACTCTTCGCTATCAAGGCTAAAAAGTCTGGGTCATCCTTGGCTTCACCAGTTAGAACGATATCTGAAGTATAAATAACAACAGGCTCTCCCGGCTCAACCGTAACGGTCATTTCGGTATCATCTTCGGAGTGAGTAAATGTGATTTTAGAGTGGTAGTAGCCTAACGCATTCAGGGCTTCTTTAATCATAGATTCCAAGCGGGATTGGAATCTTAGTGAAACCGAATACTCTTCTTCAGGGATCGCACTCAGATAAGCATCAACATTATCCTCAAGCGCTCCATCTAGCCCTTTGATTTCAAGGGAAACGTCAGCGAAAGCGAGCGTCGATGACAATAGAGTGCCAATCAGAACTGGTAAAGTTTTTCTTATCATGTTTAATTGGTGAAGAAGTTATCAATACGTTAATAAGTGAAAAGAAATAATACCGCTAAATAGGCATTGAGTCTGTAATAAATCCTGGAATAACACGGTCTAATTTAAAGACTTATTCAATATTGACCAACAGTTAATATGAACCCACGTTAAATAAAAGCCAGCGCGGTAAACGTATGCGAAAAGGAATATAACATGCTAAACAAACAACAACTGGTTTCTGCAGCAACCGCACTACCGGGAAATGCTGACCCAATTCGAATCACTGAGCGCCATTTCGTCAATCAAACCGACCTGCTCGATGCACCCACGGGCTCTCAACAAGAAGTCCTGTTTGGTATGGGGTGCTTCTGGGGAGCTGAGCGTTTGTTTTGGCAATTGGATGGCGTTATTTCAACATCCGTTGGTTACGCTGGCGGATACACAGTTAATCCCACTTATGAACAAGTATGTACTGGGCAAACCGGCCATACCGAGGTCGTTCGTGTCATATTTGATAGTGAACAAACCTCTCTAGCTCGAATACTTGAAACCTTTTGGGAGCGTCATGACCCAACTCAAGGGATGCGCCAAGGCAACGATTTAGGGACTCAGTACCGTTCTGCGATTTACACCTTCAGTGAAGAACAACAATCTATCGCTGAGCACTCTAAACGTGAATATCAACGAGCAATGACTGAATCTTTAGGCAACGAGATCACGACGGAAGTTCTGCCTGCTGGAAAATATTTTTTCGCAGAAACCTACCACCAGCAATACCTAGCTAAAAATCCGAATGGGTATTGCGGGTTGGGTGGAACAGGTGTGTGCTTCCCTCCACAATAAAGTGCCGTTCGACATACCATCGTGAACGACACGCTTAAAAAAGGGCTTCCATCAGGAAGCCCTTTTCATTGTTAATCTATTCGGTGCAAGACAAATCGATAAAGCTCAGTTACACCGGCAACGCTGCAATGGTGCCGTTAACTTCTTTAAAAATAGTGAGCTTTTGTTTGTCTGAAACTTCAGGAAGTAGCACCTTGCCTTGGTCGAAGCGAAACTCTCCAACACCTTCAATAGCAAATTGGCCTTTGAACAGGACTTTAACGAAACGCGCCACCTGACGTGGACGGTAAGTAGAAAATTTTCTTAACATAATACAACCTCAATTCCATTTGAGTACTACAGTCACATACCTGAACAGCGTCGCTGTTCAAAGCACATTTAATCGCTAATTCCTTTAGCAAACAGCAAGATAATCTATTGTTCATCTTGATATTGATGCATTATACCTTTTGGTAACAAGCCTGCAACTTCTTTCTACGTCGTACGATAAAAAAGTTAAAGAGGCATTTTTCAAATTTCATATTATACTTCCTGTGCAAACCATAAGCGGAACAAAAATATAATGAAAAACAAAACTCTACTGGCTTTTCTAGCCGCAGCCTCTCCACTCTTCGCCAATGCTCACAACCTATCAGTAGGCGCTACCCTGCCTGCCGTCGATGTGAGTAACTATGGTGAGATTGTTCTAAACGACGGAAATACTGGATATCAAGCTTGGGCAACCAATGATCTTCTAGGTAAAGTTCGCGTCGTTCAAGCTATCGCTGGCCGCAGCAGATCTAAAGAGCTCAACGCACCACTGATGGCAGCCATTACCGCATCGAAATTCTCAGAAGACAGCTACCAAACCACCACTATCATCAACCAAGATGATGCGATTTGGGGTACTGGGTCTTTTGTTAAGTCCTCTGCCGAAAGCAGCAAAGAAGAATTTCCATGGTCTTCTATGGTCCTAGATGAAGACGGCGCCGTTGCGTCAACATGGGCTCTAAAAGAAGAAAGCTCAGCGATTATCGTTCAAGACAAGCAAGGTAAAATCTTGTTTGTAAAAGAAGGTGCATTAAACGAATCAGAAGTCACTCAAGTCATTGAGTTGATTAAAGCGAGCCTTTAATAAGATATTCGCGTCTTTTTCGAGACCTAACCAAAGGATATTGTTATATTATAACAGTATCCTTTTTTTAATTCTGTGGTTAATCATCCTGATGTGGCAAAACACACCCAACAATGTGAAACGCAAAACAGGCTTCTTGCTTGGGCTTATGCTCATGTTAAGCGTGTTAGCCGCAACACACATTGTGGATATCGCACCAGAGCACCACACTTCACACCATTGTGAGCTGTTTTCGCTTAATCAGTTCATCACAGCGCACTCACTACCACAGATTCCAGAGTTCCATTCGGAATTTACTGTCGCTATTACAGAGTCAGTAACTTCACTACAGCGGCTATATTTCGCTTATTTGGCACGCTCACCTCCTGTAAATATCGCTTAATTACCACTACTTTTTAATTAACCTTTATTCAGGAAAAAACATGAAACCTACTTTTTTAGCCGTTGTTATCGGCATGACTGTCTCTACAAATGCTCTAGCTAACGAAGAATTCCGCTCTCATGATGCACACGTACATGGCCAAGTTGAAGTAAACATCGCGCAAGATGGGCAAGAATTGCTTGTTGAAGTAACAGCTCCAGGCGCAGATGTGGTTGGGTTTGAACATGCTCCAAAAACTGCAGAACAGAAGAAAGTGTTTGAACAGGCTATCGCACAATTAAACAAGCCAGAAGAGCTGTTTAGTTTTAACAATGCGAGTTGTACTCTGAAGTTCAAGTCAGTAGCAAACACCTTAGAAGGCGGTCATGACGACCATGAAGGCCATGACCATGCGGAACACGGTTATGGCGACCACAAAGACCATGATCACGCTGAACACGATCATGACGACCACAAAGACCATGACCACGCTGAACACGATCATGATGACCACAAAGACCATGACCACGCTGAACACGATCATGATGACCACAAAGACCATGACCACGCTGAGCACGATCATGATGACCACGAAGGTCACGACCACCACGATCACTCAGAAGGTGGCCACGGTGAGTTCACTGTTGAGTACCACTATGAATGTTCAGATGTTGCTAAGCTAGACACAGTTAGCACTCAGTGGTTCTCTAAGTTCAGCAACACTGAAAAAATGACGGTGAACCTACTAACAGACACAGCTCAAGTACAAGAAGTGCTTAACGCAGAGCGTATTAGTTTCCGATTCTAATCACTCCTAGATCGGATTAAACGTAAAATAAACAGCCAGGTAAGTCATCGCTTACTTGGCTGTTCAAATCGGTGTGTTCCTGGGAATTTATGTTTCAAATTACTGTCCAGTAGATACACCGCTTTAATTATTGGAGCTAGCATGTCTTCTGACAGTTCATCACTTGTGGTCAAACTCGAAAATATCAGCTTTCGTTGGAAGCCTGAATTACCACCAACGCTAGAGATCCCCTCTCTTCATATCCAAGCCCAAGAGCACCTTTTTATTAAAGGGCCAAGTGGTTGTGGAAAATCAACTTTGTTAGGGCTACTGACCGGAATCAACCAAGCTGAGCAAGGAGAAGTCTCTATCCTTGATCAAGACCTCACTCAGCTTACACCTCGTCAAAGAGATAAATTCAGAGCCGATCATATTGGTTATATTTTCCAACAATTTAACCTGCTTCCTTATCTATCAGTTATCGATAACGTGACGCTTCCTTGCCAGTTTTCACAGATTCGTAAACAGCAAGTCGCTGAAAGCCAGAAAAGCTTACAAGAGACGGCTCGAGAGTTGTTACTCCGATTAAAGCTACCTCAAGCTTTAATGGACAAGCCCGTTACCGAGTTGAGCATCGGTCAACAACAACGTGTTGCTGCCGCTCGTGCTTTGATCGGCCAACCCAAAATCATTATTGCCGACGAGCCAACCTCGGCTTTGGATCATGACAACCGAGAAGCTTTTATCGAACTGTTGTTAGAACAAGCCAACCAGGCAGGTTCTACTCTTATCTTTGTTAGCCATGATCCAACACTAGAAAAGTTGTTCACTCGAACCATAGATTTAAAAACCGTTAACCAAGCTAAGGTTGTCGTATGAAAGTAATTACTCACTTAGCCTTAAAAAGCGTACTCAACCGTAAAGCCACAGCCATTCTAACTATTCTCACTGTGGCGGTATCCGTCATTCTATTACTCGGTGTGGAACGTGTAAGAACCGAAGCTAAGAGCAGCTTCGCCAATACGATTTCAGGTACTGACCTTATCGTCGGTGGCCGCTCTGGTCAGGTAAACCTGCTGCTTTATTCCGTATTTAGAATCGGTAATGCGACCAACAACATCGACTGGAAAAGCTATGAAGAATTTAGCCAGCACAACGCAGTAAAGTGGGCGATACCAATATCATTGGGCGATTCACACAAAGGCTTCCGTGTGATGGGTACAAATCATAGTTACTTTGAAAACTATCGCTATGGAAGTAAGCAATTACTTACTTTCCAACAAGGTAAAGAGTTTAATCAGCTATTTGACGTAGTGATTGGTGCCGACGTCGCGAAGAAGCTAGATTACAAAATAGGTGATCAAATCATTCTTGCGCACGGTATCAGTGATGTTGCGTTTAGCCGTCACGATAATCTGCCCTTCAAGATTGTGGGAATACTCGCGCCAACAGGAACACCAGTAGACAAAACCGTACACGTATCGCTAGAGGCAATCGAAGCAATTCATGTTGGCTGGGAATCAGGTGCCAACCTCGGGCACACACCGAATGCTGAAGCGCTAAAGCAACGTGACTTCCAACCGAAGCAGATTACCGCGATGATGGTTGGCCTTAAATCGAAGATCCAAACCTTCGCACTGCAACGAGAAATCAATAACTACCGCCAAGAACCTTTAAGCGCCATTATGCCGGGCATTGCGCTTCACGAATTGTGGGGAATGATGGCTGTAGCAGAACAAGCACTACTGATTGTTTCAGGGTTTGTTGTCGTCGCCGGTTTATTGGGCATGCTCAGTAGCCTACTCACTAGCTTGCAAGAAAGGCGCCGAGAGATGGCCATCCTACGTGCGATGGGCGCAAGACCTCGTCATGTGTTTGGTTTACTGATCAGTGAAGCCAGTGCGCTAACCTTCCTTGGCATTACATTAGGTGTTGCAGTATTGTTTGCGCTGATCGCAGTGGTTGCTCCTATTGTGCAACAAAGTTATGGTATCAACATATCGATATCCGCAATCACACCGCATGAGTGGAAACTGCTTATGCTGGTACAAGTTGCTGGAATCATTATCGGCTTTATTCCCGCTTTCAGGGCTTACCGCCAGTCATTGTCTGATGGCATGACGATTCGAATCTAAAATAGGAACCTACGATGCAACGCAAATTCCTACTGATACTTGGGCTACTTCTGTTCCCATTTATCAGTACAGCTCACGCTGAAACCACTCAGAATGACGAATCGGTATTAACACTTGAATGGATTGATTTGATTCCAGAATCAGAACGTGCTCAGCTAGATTCATTTGGTATGCCGATGGTTGACCACAATAGTATGGACAAACCTCAACAATCGACACTTGGTGCTGTTCGCCCAGAGCTGAATGGCAGCACAGTCAAGATTCCTGGCTTTGTGATTCCATTGGAAGGTGATGAGAATATGATCACTGAGTTTCTGCTGGTACCGTACTTTGGCGCATGTATCCACGTGCCACCGCCGCCACCGAACCAAATCATCTACGTGAAGTTCCCGAAAGGTGCACCAATACAGCAGTTATGGGATGTGATCTATTTGGTCGGAACGCTGAAAACTGAGTCAATCAGCCATGACTTAGCGCAAACCGGTTATCTTATTGAAGGTACTGCGATTGAAGAGTATGACGACATGTAGTCATTAGAAGGGTGGCTCAAGGATGAGCTGCCGTCACTGAACGAGTGTGATCATTCAATAACAGTTTAATAACGATAATTTTCTTCTGAATTACGCGATGTAATTAGATAAGTAAGCTAGAACAGCGACATAAATCGCGAGTAATAACCCTATACTAAGCTGTTTCTTCAGCTTGTTATCATTGACTTGATTCATAACTCCTCCTTGAGAATTACAACAAATTTAACATTTTATTATCATTAACAAAAGTAAAATTTTGTTGAAACCTTCAACTCTGCTCGCAAAATCTAGCCACCAATAAGATAAAGAGTTACATTTTAGACAGTTATACCAATCACAATAAGTAAGTGTTCAGAAATAGCATAGGAAAAAGCCTTGAGAACAAGGCGGAGCTTTTTGATAAGTAGTTATTCTACAATCAAAAATTGTAGCTCAGTTATCAAGCGTTTTAACAAGCTAGGCTGAGCAATTATTTACTACGATTGGTTTTGAGTCGTCTCCTAACGGTACTCTTATGTCAAAAACCAAACAGCCAGTGATCATTGAGCATGCTAGCGACACACAGCATAAGCATGAGAAAAAGCCTCATATTGCCGACAGTGCCAGCAGAATGCTGCACATCGCACAAAGCTTCGGCCTCGATTTCTTAATTAGTCATAGTGCCAAGCCAAAGGATAAAGCTGAGAGTACGCTTATCGAACGGGCACTATTGCGAGAGAAAAAACGTAGAGAGCTTCGCCAAAAGAACCTAGAACAGATTCTAAAGTTGGCGCACTCTTCATGTAAGGATGAAGCGGCTGGAGACCCGGATCAGGACTGGTTATACCGTTTCTTCGACATGGCACAAGAGATCCACAATACATCGATGCAGAGGCTATGGGCTCAAGTACTGAAACGAGAAGTCACCAACCCAGGCTCGACGTCGATGAAGGCACTGCAAATCTTAAAAGACATGACACCAAAAGAAGCGTTAACCCTACAAAGGGCAGCATCACTGGGTTGTAGCTTTGGTAGCGATAACAGCAGAAAGCTCTTACTCGGCTTTAAATCTCATGCTGGGCTATTCAACTTTGGCAAAAGGGACACCACCAACACCATCAACCTTGGTGGGCACAACCTGCCCTACTCCAGCTTGCTCCACTTGATAGAGCTCGGGATTATTCTGGGCACAGAATTAGAATCCGGAGAGATTGATTTCGATCCAGCCCTGCACCTAACCTATCAAGGTAAGAGCATGTCACTGGCACCATTATCAAAAGGCGTGAAGCTGGTTTACTACCGATTCAGCCCTACAGGCAATGAGCTTTGTACCTTGCTCGGTAACAAGCCAAACACGCAGTATTACGATCAACTGATTGCACTATTGAGCCAGAAATTCACAGTACAGACAGAAGTGAAAAGCAGCGTAAATTACACCATCTAGACACTCGACGGAGCTAAAATTGACGGTGTAAAAAGTGAAGTATAGAGAGGAATAAAGAGAATCTAGAGGATAGGTTTCTTGTCTCGGTAAACTAAGGCTGCACTATTTATCGGTCGTGAATAAACAGATAAACAGCTGAGTAGCCTTAGTCATACCAACGATCTCAGTTGGCTAAGATATTTCGCTTCTCCAACGCATCAATACACAGTTCGACCAATTCATCGAGTGTCTTCTCACCTGCAGGTAGATCAATCTCAGGGTTCAGAGGCGCTTCGTACACTGAACTAATACCTGTGAAGTTCGGGATTTCTCCGGCACGTGCTTTCTTATACAGACCTTTAGGATCACGCTGTTCGCAAACCTCTAATGGCGTATTGACGAACACCTCAAGAAACTCACCTTCCGGCAATAAATCTCTCACGAGTTGCCTTTCAGCTTGATGCGGAGAAATAAAGGCTGACAACACGATCAAGCCTGCATCTGCCATCAATTTAGCAAGCTCACCAATACGACGGATGTTCTCTCGACGATCTTGCTCAGAGAAGCCAAGGTCACTACATAATCCATGACGCACATTGTCGCCATCCAATAAATAAGTATGGTAACCAAGCTGTGCCAAGCGATTTTCTAATGCTCCAGCGACTGTCGATTTACCAGAACCAGACAACCCCGTGAACCAGAGCACGGCTGGCTTTTGTGATTTCAGATCCGCGCGAAATGTTTTATCAATCGAGTGTTGATGCCACACAACATTCTCATCTTTGGATTTGAGTACTGCGGTCATAATTAGTCCTTTAAATAAACAGCATTAAAATGGGAAAAAATAAGGAATTAGGGTCAGCACCAAGCCCGAATATACAATCGAGATTGGAATGCCGATACGCAGATAATCCGTTAAATGGTAATTACCTACGCTATAAACAAGTAAGTTGGTTTGGTAGCCGTATGGAGAGATAAAACTGGCACTGGCACCAAACAGTACCGCCATGATGAACGGCATAGGGTCAACGCCATAACCTACTGCCATACTGTAGCCAATCGGAAATGAGAGTGCTGCAGCCGCATTATTGGTCACCAGCTCTGTCAAAACCAAAGTCATAAAGTAGGTAGCAACTAACGCACCGAATACGCCCCAGCCATTAAACGCCTCCATAAACATCAGCCCCATCCGCTCAGATAAACCCGATGAAATCATCAGTTGAGCAATAGAAAGTGCAGAGCCCACGATCACCACAATATCAACTGGGAAACGGCGGCGGAGCTCACCCAGTTGCACCACGCCAAATGCCACCAGCAACAGTAGAAAACCAGCTAAGCCTTTGATAATAGGTACTGCATCGATAAGGGCTAAACCAATCACGCTAGCAAAGCCGAGCAACACGAACGTCGATTTGTCGGCATCAAGCTTGGCACTCGAATCTAAGTCATTCATCAACACAAACTCTTTGTTGTGTTGTTGGCGCTGTTCTTCAAAGCGTTTACCTGGAACCAAAATCAAGGTATCACCAGCGGTCAATGTGATATTCCCTAGCCCACCTTCTAGGCGTTCATGGCCACGACGAATAGCAACCACAACCGCATCGAAACGGTCTCTAAACTGGCTAGTTTTCAGGGTTTTGTTACAAAAACTTGCTGATGAACTCACCACAACTTCAACAAAGCTCTGGCCATTCAAATGATGCTGACCAAACAGAGTCAGTCCTTGAATTTCTTGCAGTGTCGCCACGCTCTCAACATCACCACAAAACAGCAATCGGTCACGAGCTTGAAGAATAAAATCAGGGTCAATCGACGCGGTGGTTTTACCGTCTCGAATCACTTCGGCTAAGAACAGTTTTCTAAGAGCTCTAAGATTATTTTCACTGACGCTACGGCCAACTAATGGAGAACCTGGCTCCACTCTGGCTTCTAAAAAGTAAGGCAGATCATCTTGAGAACCATCATCGTAGCTGGGTAAAAAATAGCTAAGAGGAATAAGGATCAACACGCCGCCGATCAAAACAGCTAAACCGATCAAGGTGGGTGTGAAAAAGTTTAAGCTCGGCAATCCGGCATCTTCAACAAAGCTATTGATGATCAAGTTGGTTGATGTGCCGATCAATGTCAGGGTGCCACCTAAGATGGCAGCGTATGACAAAGGGATAAGTAACTTAGACGGCGCGTGCTGTTGATTACGTTTGATCGCCCCGATCAAAGAAACAACCACCGCGGTGTTATTAGTAAAAGAAGAAAGTAACGCTGTAGAAATACCCAACTTCGCAACCACGGTACCTAGCCTACCTTCAGAGATATTGCGGCTAACCCAGCTGATTAAGCGAGTTTTCTCCAACGCACTTGATGCGAGGATCAGAAGAATTAAAGTCAGTAACGAGGAGTTAGTGAAGTTATTAGCCAAGCTCGACAAGTCGATCATGCCAGCCATAAAAGCAATAAACGCCGCGCCAGCAAAGATAAAGCTTGGCTTAATACGGGTAACGAGCAGGCAAGTAATGATGCCGAGCAAAATCGCTAATACAAATCCTTGTTGCCACATATACCCGTCCTTTATGGCGGAAACGATCGGTTTCCGCCTGATTCAATAAGCTGTTACTTGGTCGTTTATGACTTCAGTAGTTGGCTTAGATCTTTGGCATCCCAATGAGGGAAATGTTTGCGAACCAATGCGTTGAACTCAAGTTCAAATGCAGAGAAGTTACCGACTTGCTGTTCAACAGAGTCCAAACGGTCTCGAATCAAACCCGCGCCAACCGTCACGTTGGTTAGTCGGTCGATAACGATGAAGCCACCGGTATCCGCACTTTCACGGTATTTATCCAGCGCGACAGTCTCGTTCAGTGACCATTCACACAAGCCAATGCCATTCAATGGCAACTCATCGACAGCGTGAGTCGATAGGTTGTTGATGTCGTATTGGTGACGAACCGTTTCAACCTGACCAACGGTTTTCTTGCCTGCGATCTTGATGTCGTAAGCTTTGCCCGGTTGCAATGGTTGCTCTGTCATCCACACGATGTCAGCCAATACGTGGTTAGTGGATTCAATCTGCGCGTTTTCTAGCACAATCAAATCACCACGACTGATATCAATCTCATCTTCAAGGGTCAGTGTTACTGCCAAGCCCGCTTGCGCAGACTCCAAATCACCATCAAAAGTTACAATGCGTGCAACCTTAGAGGTTTTACCCGACGGCAGCGCCTTGATTTCATCACCGACACTGACACGGCCAGAGGCAACGGTGCCAGCAAAACCGCGGAAGTCTAAGTTAGGACGATTGACGTACTGAACTGGGAATCGGAATTCACCTGCCGAACGCTTTTGGTCAATGTCGACGTTCTCTAACACTTCTAGCAGAGATGGGCCTTCGAACCATGCAAGCTCTTTACTTGGTGCAGCAACGTTGATGCCTTCAAGCGCCGATACTGGCAAGATCTGAATATTGGTTTCGCCTTCTAGGTTTTCTGCAAACTCTAGGTATTCATCGCGAATTTCTTCAAAACGATCTTGCGCGTAATCCACGAGATCCATCTTGTTTACAGCAACGATGAAATGCTTCAAACCAAGCAGGTTAGAGATAAACGAGTGACGACGTGTTTGATCCAGAACGCCCTTACGAGCATCAATCAAGATCACCGCCAGATCACACGTTGAAGCGCCTGTTGCCATGTTGCGCGTATACTGCTCATGCCCAGGAGTATCAGCAATAATGAACTTACGTTTTTGAGTCGAGAAGTAGCGGTAAGCCACATCGATCGTGATCCCTTGCTCACGCTCAGCCTGCAGACCATCAACAAGCAGTGCCAAATCAGGTTTCTCACCTGTCGTTCCCACTCGTTGGCTATCCGAGTGAACCGCCGCTAGCTGATCTTCATAAATCTGTTTTGTATCATGGAGTAAGCGACCGATTAGCGTACTTTTACCGTCATCTACCGAGCCACAAGTTAAAAATCTAAGCATAGATTTATGCTGATGCTGACTTAGATAACCTTCAATCCCTAGTTCAGCCAATTCGGCTTCTACTGCACTATTCATTTTTCTTTCCTTAGATTCTTAGAAATAACCTTGGCGCTTTTTCAGCTCCATAGAGCCCGACTGATCATGGTCAATCGCTCGACCTTGACGCTCACTAGACGTCGCCACCAGCATCTCTTCAATAATGCCCGTTAGCGTATTCGCCTCAGATTCAACCGCTCCGGTTAATGGGTAACAGCCTAAAGTACGAAAACGAACGCTTTTCTCTTCAATCACTTCACCTTCTTGCAGCTCCATACGGTCATCATCAACCATGATCAGCATGCCATCACGCTCAACTACAGGGCGTTTGTCTGAAAGGTAAAGTGGAACAATATCGATGCTCTCTAGATAGATGTATTGCCAGATATCGAGCTCAGTCCAATTAGATAGCGGGAAGACACGAATGCTTTCGCCCTTATTAACCTGACCGTTGTAGGTGTGCCAAAGCTCTGGACGCTGGTTTTTTGGATCCCACGTATGGTTCTTATCACGGAAAGAATAAACACGTTCTTTCGCACGAGATTTTTCTTCATCACGACGCGCACCACCAAAAGCCGCATCGAACCCATACTTGTTTAACGCCTGCTTAAGGCCCTGTGTTTTCATGATGTCAGTGTGCTTCGAAGAACCATGTACAAATGGGCTACAACCCATCTCAATACCTTCTGGGTTCTTATGTACTAAAAGGTCGAAGCCGTACTTTTTAGCCGTACGATCACGAAACTCAATCATCTCGCGGAATTTCCAATCCGTATCTACATGCAATAGCGGGAATGGAATCTTGCCTGGATAAAACGCTTTGCGAGCTAAATGAAGCATCACAGAAGAATCTTTTCCGATGGAGTACATCATCACTGGGTTATCAAACTCAGCCGCCACTTCACGGATAATATGAATACTTTCCGCTTCGAGCTGTTTTAGGTGGGTTAAACGTTCTTGGTCCATTTCAGTGCTTCCTTTAAGGCTCGCGTTACGAGCAATTCATTACTTGGTCTTGCCAAGCATGGGATTTAACTCATCCACTTGAGTGAATGGGAGTATTGGCACTAGAAGAAAACAGAAGCTTCGTGTTGAGCTATCCTTGCTATTCGTCTGCCTGATACGTCCTTGATATAGGCATTATGACGAGCCTCTCATATTACTGGAAATTCTAAAATTTCATTTTTTATTCGAAAAGCTGATAAGGGATTGAATTTATCGATAAGCAGGTGAAATGAATGGACTAATATTATCGATATCAGTTGCACATCGATTAATCAGGTTTGGGAGGCGTCTTGCAGAACACCATAAAGTAGTCGATCTAAGTCACGAATTAACATTCGTTGTAATCATTGTTTCATTCCATTTTGTTACATTACGCAACGAATTTTCTACTATCCACTTTGGAGCTACAAAATGAAAGTTGCAATGAAACCTTTGTCATTGGCTGTACTTGCGGGTCTTGGTTTGACTTTAGCAGGCTGCACAACAACACCAGATACCGATGAAGTGATTAAATTACGTGTCGTAGAAACGACGGATATCCATACCAACCTAATGGATTACGACTACTACAAAGACAAGCCATCGAAAAAAATTGGCTTAGCACGTACTGCAACTCTAGTAAAAGAAGCTCAAAACGAAGTAACCAACAGCGTATTAGTTGATAACGGTGACTTGCTGCAAGGTAGCCCAATGGGTGACTACATGGCAGACAAAGGCATCGAAGTAGGCGAAGTTCACCCTGCATACAAAGCTATGAACCAGCTAAGCTACGACGCTGCAAACCTAGGTAACCACGAATTCAACTACGGTCTTGATTTCCTAGAAGAGTCAATCAACGACGCTGATTTCCCGTACATCAGTGCTAACGTTTACGACGCAAAAACCAAAGAACACTACTTCACACCTTACATCATCAAGACGCACACGTTTGAAGATACTGCAGGCGTAGAGCATGAAGTAAAAGTCGGCTACATCGGTTTCGTTCCACCACAAATCATGACGTGGGATAAGAAGAACCTTGAAGGTAAAGTAATCGCTCGCGATATCATTGAGACAGCTAACGAGTTAGTGCCTCAAATGAAAGCGGAAGGCGCTGAAGTTATCGTTGCTATCCCTCACTCAGGCGTATCAACGGACCCATACAGAAATGGCGAAGAGAACTCAACGTTCTACCTATCTGAAGTAGACGGCATAGATGCAATCGCATTCGGCCACTCTCACGCAGTGTTCCCAGGTAAAGGTTTTGATGACATTCAAGGCATCGACAACGAAACTGGCACAATGAACGGCGTTGCAGCAGTAATGCCAGGTCGTTGGGGTAGCCACGTTGGTGTTATGGACCTAACACTTGCACAAAAAGACGGTAAGTGGGAAGTAGTAAAAGGCCAATCAGAAGCACGCCCTATCTACGACAAGATCGAGAAGAAATCACTTGCAGATGCTGATGAAGGCATCGTAACAGCACTAGAAAAAGACCACGCAGGTACTCGTGAGTTTGTTAACCAACCAATTGGTAAAGCAGACGACGTGATGTACAGCTTCCTGTCTCTAGTACAAGACGATCCAACAGTGCAGATTGTTAACCTTGCACAGAAAGATTACGTTGAACAGTTCATCCAAGGTGACCCAGACCTAGACGGTACACCAGTACTTTCTGCTGCTGCGCCATTCAAAGCCGGTGGCCGTAAGAATGACCCAGCGAACTTCACTGAGGTTGAATCTGGCCAACTGACATTCCGTAACGCGGCTGACTTATACCTTTACCCGAACACGCTAGTTGCAATGAAGGTAACAGGTCACGAAGTAAAAGAGTGGCTTGAGTGTTCTGCTGGCCAATTCAACCAAATCGATGTGAACTCAACAGCACCACAACAGCTGATTGAGTGGGATAACTTCCGTACTTACAACTTCGATGTTATCGACGGTGTGGATTACCAAATCGACGTAACTCAGCCTGCGAAATACGATGCAAACTGTAAAGTGGTTAACCCTGATTCTCAGCGTATTGTTGGCCTAACTTACCAAGGTAAGCCAATCGACATGAAGCAAGACTTCCTGATCGCAACCAACAACTACCGAGCTTACAGCGCTAAATTCCCAGGCACAGGTGAAGACTTCATCGCATTTGATGCACCAGATGAGAACCGTACTGTACTGGCGAACTACATCTCTCGCGTAAGCAAAGAGCAAGGCCAAGTGAGCCCAACAGCTGACAACAACTGGTCATTCGCACCAATCAAAACGGATAAAAAGCTAGATATCCGCTTTGAAACATCGCCAAGTGAGAAAGCGGCACAGTTCATTAAAGAGAAGGGTCAATACCCAATGAAACGTGTTGCCACTGACGATGTTGGTTTCGCTGTTTACCAGATTGACCTAACTAAATAGATTGCTTAAGTAATCAATAGTTAACCTTCTAAAGGCTGAGTTTAACGACTCAGCCTTTTTGTTTTCTTCTCAATATTCATGCAAAAATCTTAGGTTTCTAACCCTTTATCATCCTCTGATTCTGCACCGAAACCGCATAGTTCTAACCACTCATTGCATCCAATCAACACAAAAAAGCGCTAATTGTCTGTAAGTTTTTCTCTGCTCCTCGTGTCTATTTAATTTACTACACTCAATGAATGGTCATTAAGCCATTCATCTATAGGATAGAAAAGGACATTTGATGAGCACGGTCGAGAGCATTCAAGCATGGTTACATTCAGGGGAGGAGTCGCTGCTATGGCTGATGCTTGGCATTATCGCGCTTTCTTACCTGCTTGAAGATCTTGCGATTGTTACCGCTGCCGGTTTAGCCACTCAAGGGCTCATTCCTCCTCAATATGCTCTGCTTGCCATTTTCATCGGTATTGCCACAGGTGACTTGGGCCTCTACTACCTAGGAAAATCAGGACGTTACTTCCGAGGCGTTCGATATAAAGCCCTCACCAATAAGTACTTTCGTTCGCTTCGTACCAAATTACGCCAAAACGCATTCAGCAGCCTTTTTGTTATCCGCTTTATTCCTGGGCTACGCACCGTTGGTTTTACTCTGAGTGGCTTTTTCGCCATCCCACTGCCTACTTTCTTATTTGCCGTCATCGGCGCAACTGCGCTCTGGACTGGCATTGTCTTCTCTGCCATCTACTATTTAGGGACATCAGCCTGGCTGCAAGCCTCTGAATATCAATGGATCATCATCCCGTGTGCCATCGTTTTGCTGTTTATCGGCAATCGATTAATGAATAAAACCTACTCTAGAGGGCTATCATGAGTTCACCGCAAGATATTCGCATCATTCCCGCACATCAAATTAATGCAGGTATGCCTCTGCTTGAAAAAGATACCGTGCGAAGTGTCTCTCCTTATGAGTTTCTTCCGACTTGGTTCTTCTACACGCCAGTGGTCATTCAAAGCCTGATGCAAGGGTTACGGCACTTTGACTGGGCGCTGCCGCTCATCGCCAATCCAAGCATTAAGTTAAGCGGCATGGTAGGCGAATCAAAACATGAGATATTGAGCCTTGCCGGATCTTCAAGTCAGCGTTGGATCTCACCGTTTATAACCCTAACCAAAACGGATCTCGGCAGTAAAAAACAAGCCGAAGACGCACGCAGCGCACTCATACAAACGGATCTTGATTTCCCTATCGTGGCTAAGCCGGATCTTGGCTGTCGAGGTGTTGGCGTTAAGCTGATCAACAACCAAGTTCAACTTGAGCAATATGTCGAATCTTTCCCAAATAATGCTCGCTTTCTACTGCAAAAAAAGGCGCCTTATCAAGCCGAAGCGGGTGTTTTCTACGTTCGTTACCCAAATAAAAAGCAAGGTGAGATCATCTCGATCACACTCAAATATGCGCCAATGGTGATGGGTGATGGCAAGTCGACACTCAAGCAGTTAATTGAAAACAGCCCGCGCGCTGGGCAACTCAGCCACCTGTATCTACCAAGGCATGAAGATAAATTGGATCAAGTGCTCGCAGAGGGTGAAGAGTTCCAACTCGCGTTTGCAGGCAGCCATAGCCGTGGCTGTATCTTCCGAGACGGTAATCAATACATCACTCAGGCTCTAACAGAACGCTTAGACGAGATATTCGACGACTTCGATGGCTTTCACTTTGGTCGACTCGACGTCAAGTTTAAAGACATGTACAGCCTAATGAACGGTGAGGATTTCACGATTCTTGAGGTCAATGGCGCAAGCAGTGAGGCTGGACATATCTGGGATCGCAACACCCCATTACGAGAGATATTTTCTACGCTACTCCTGCAATATCGCATTCTTTTTGATATTGGCGCTCAGCAAAAACAACGAGGCCACCAATCCCCTTCTTTCAAGAGCTTATTTGCGGCGTGGCAAGAAGAGCGACGTCTTGTTCAACAATATCCGACTACCGACTAACTTTGCACGAGGATCATGAATGAACCCCATAGCCCAACCGAGCGCCCTTACTTCTTTCTCTCCTAGTATCAAGGGAGCGGTAGAGATATTGAATCAGGGTCTAGAGTTTTTGTTAGCGATTTCTGACAGCGATTACCTGACACGAGCAAAGCCACACGTTACAAGCTCTATCGGTGAACATACTCGTCACACACTGGATCTTTTTCACGCCTTGATTTTAAAAGAGGATGAGGCCGTTGATTACAACACTCGTCGTCGTGGTCATCCTGTCGAATACGACCGCTCTATTGCAGTCAAAGAGATCCACTATGTGATCAACTGGCTTGAACGATTAGACCGTCGAGATCTCGAAGCGCCTATCATGATCCAAACCGAGGTTTCGATGGATGCTCAAGTGTTCGCAAGCCTGCCTTCAACGCTCGAAAGAGAGGTCACCTTTGCCGCACTGCATGCCAATCATCATTACGCGATGATCAAGGTGATCACCACCTTCCTAGACGTCGAGACCTGCAACACCTTTGGTTATGCCCCAACCACCAACAGCTATCTGAGGGAGCAATAATCATGTGTTCAGTATCTTGGCTGCTTGAAGAGAATGGTTATCAGGTCTTTTTTAATCGTGATGAACAAAAGACGCGAGCACTGGCAATGCCACCCAGACAATATCGAGTCAACGGTGTCGATATCATTATGCCACTCGACCCAACTGGCGGCGGTAGCTGGATAAGTATTAATGAGTTCGGGCTTTCGCTATGCCTACTCAATAACTATCAAGGCACAGTGCCCGTTGGTCCTTTAGTAAGCCGCGGTTTGCTACTTAAAAACCTATCATCGAGTCGTAATATCAGTCAGCTATCTGAAGCGTTTCACAAGCTAGACCTACACTCTTTTGCCCCATTTACCTTGCTAGCTTTCGCGCCCAATCTAACCCAACACAATGGTCTGGTTATCGCCTACATGTGGGATGGTATTCAACAGAAAATAGTCGACACTGATTCTCCACTCTTCTCATCCGGTGTTGATTTAGAGCGAGTGCAAGCCTACCGACAAGCAAAATATGATCAGCTCATGGCGGCAGGTAAGAATCAACAGAACTTACTGATGTTCCACTCTCACCATCACAATGAGCAACCTCATTTAGCGACCTGTATGCATCGCGAAGACGCACATACCGTGAGCTTTACACACTTACGTAACCTGCATGGTCAAGCCTCTATGTTTTATGCACCCGGCTCACCATGCGAACCCATTAAACCATGTCAGATAAATCAGCAGCGCTTTACCTTTGATTTATCACCCGCAATCAATCTATAGATGGAGTCCATCATGAGAAAACTATTCACCATGGTTCTGCTACTTGTTAGCCCGTACGTATTTGCCGCCGATGAAATCTACACTGGTTTCTTTAGCAGTAAGGCGCTCGATGGCTACGATACCGTCGCATATTTCACTTCCGGTAAGCCCATTGAAGGCAGTAAAAAATTCAGCACTGAGTACAAAGGGGCGGATTGGTATTTCTCTTCTGAAAAGAATCTGACTTTATTTGTTAATAATCCTGAAAAATATGCCCCTCAATATGGTGGCTATTGCGCTTGGGCAGTATCAGCGAAGAGCGACTTTGCACCGAGTGACCCACATCAATGGACGATTGTTGATAACAAGCTTTACCTCAACTACGACCAAGAGATTAAGCAGCGCTGGGAACAAGACCAAGCACAGCATATTCAACAAGCCGATAAAGTTTGGCCGCAACTGATTAAGTAAGGTAATTTCATTATGATTGATAGCCCTTTTCGTTTACCACGTTACACGCCTTTTGGTTTAGGTGAGTCTGTTGTCGAGTGGGCAACTGGGCTATCTAAGCTAGACCGACTCTACCAAGATCGTAAAAACGAGTTATCTAGCTTCGAATTCATGAATTACACTCTGTCGGCGCTCAATATCGACTACTCGGTTGCATCGGGAAGCACGGAAAACATCCCGGAAGAAGGGCCTGTCGTGATTGTGGCGAACCACCCGCTTGGCGCCATCGAAGGCGTGATCCTTGCCGATCTCGTAGGATCAGTAAGAAAGGATGTGAAGGTGCTGGCCAATGAGTTACTTAAGCGCCTGCCTGAACTGGATGATCTTTTCATCGGTGTCGATGTCTTTAACAGTAAAGAATCGAAACGCACCAATGCCAAAGCGATTCGAGATGCCAATCGTCATTTGGCTGATGGTGGACTATTGATTGTATTCCCAGCAGGTGAAGTATCAAGCTACCGTAAAGGGGCAAAAACACTGACAGACATCGAGTGGAGCAAGTCGGTAGCGAAATTCGTCAAACGTCACCAAGCCACCACGGTACCTATCTTTATCAATGGCAAGAACAGTGAGCTTTTCTATCAAGCGGGTCGTGTTCATCCACTGTTGAGAACCGCTCTACTCGGGCGTGAACTTCTTAATAAACAAGCGACAACTATCTCTATCTCGATTGGCTCATCGATTCCATATTCAGAGATAAAATCGTTTGAAAAAGAGATGGATATCGTCAACTACCTACGACTTAATACCTATCTAATGAGTCAACAAGACAGCCCGAGCACGCCCATCCACGCACCTTCTTTTGATACCCAAGTGATTGCGCCTATTCCGCCAGAAGTGTTGGCAATAGAGGTCGATTCTCTTCCGGAAGATATGAAGTTACTTGAGCAAGGGAACTTTGAGGTCTACTGCACACCAAGCCAATCCATTCCTAACTTAATGCGCGAGATTGGTCGAGTAAGAGAAGAAAGCTTTAGAGAAGTAGGAGAAGGCAGCGGGCTGGCCTGTGATTTAGATGAGTATGACCTTTACTACCATCAACTGTTTGTGTGGAATAAAACCAAGGCAGAACTGGTTGGCGCGTATCGACTCGGTATGGTCGACAAACTCATCGCTGAGCACGGGCTTGATCAGCTCTACTCTCGTAGCCTGTTTAACTACAACCAAGAATTCATTGATACTCTAGAAAACAGCATTGAGCTTGGGCGATCGGTAGTAAGTAAACCTTACCAAAAGAGCCTGAACTCACTGTTACTATTGTGGAAAGGCATTGCGACCTTTGTGTCTCGTCACCCTCAATATACCCATCTGTTCGGCCCAGTCAGTATCAGCAATGATTACAGCCACAATGCACGTCTGTTGATCGCGACCACGTTATCAATCCACCATTATGATGAGGAAAAGGCGAATTTGGTTTCACCTTCGTCACCACTCAATACCAGCAGTCATGTGTTCTGGCAAAATCACCTGCTCTCTTCACTGGCGAGTGTGCCTCTGCTCTCTAAAGTGTTAGCACGCATGGAGCAAGGTAAAGGCCTGCCGGTACTGCTGCGCCAATATCTAGGGATGAACGGTAAACTGGTGTGTTTTAATGTCGACCCATCGTTTAATGATGCCTTGGATGGCTTGATTGTGGTGAACCTTAAGAAGGTTCCATTGAAGACCTTAGGTAAATACATGGGCAGAGAACTTGCTCAAGATTACCTAGAGCAACACGCACGCCTCTGATTTATCCTGCTCTGTACCTCTCTCCAAATAAGTGCGATGATTTCGGCACTTATTTGGGATAGGTTATTTTCATGCACACCTCTTTTATCGAACAACTGCAAAGCTTCGACTTCTCTGAAAGCCAGATTGAATCTCTACTCGCTGTCGCCAAGCCACTTGAGCTGCCAACCAGACACATCTTGATCAATCAAGGTGAGATGGCGAGTTCAATCTACTTTGTACTTGAAGGCTTGTGCCATGCCTGCTACCTCACTGATGATGGTAAGCAATACAGCAAAGAGTTCTATTGGGAACAAGATTGGATCATCGGCTTTGAGAGTCTGATAAAGAACCAAGCCTCTCCTTACCTATTAGAAACGCTGACACCCATCACCATGTTAGAGCTGCCAATGAATGCGGTTATCGAGTGGCGTGCATCAAATAATCCTTTGTATTTAAAGCTGTTAGAAACACAACTGATGCATAAGGAAAACAAAGAACGCTTCATGCTGCTCTATACACCAGAGCAACGCTATCAGCTGTTCTTCGAGCACTATCCCGACCTTGAGCAGCGCTTGAACGACAATCAAATTGCAGCCTACCTAGGAATAACCGCAATCAGCCTGAGCAGAATTAAAGGTCGAATTAACAATAGTTAATGCCAACAATCATCGCGCATAGTACATTCAGAGCATCGATAATCTCTGGATGTAAACATGATCACTTGGCACTCAATTCCTTTTTCTGAACTCTCAACACAACAGCTTTATCAACTACTTAAATTAAGAGTCGATGTATTTGTGGTCGAGCAGACTTGTCCTTATCCAGAGCTGGACGGTAAAGATACACTCGCGGGTGTTGAGCACCTGCTTGGCTATGCTGATGAAGAGTTGGTAGCGTGTGCACGTTTATTACCACCAGGTACCTCTTACGACAACACCAGCATCGGTCGAGTCGCAACCAAGCAATCGGCAAGAGGTGGTGGCTTGGGGCATCAATTAATCAAAGAAGCATTAACACGCTGCGAGGCTCTTTGGCCAAATACGGCCATTGATATTGGCGCGCAGCAACACCTAGAAAACTTCTATGCGAGCCACGGCTTCAACACCATCTCGGATATGTACCTCGAAGATGACATTCCTCATATAGACATGAGATTAGAAAAATAATAACGAATATCACTTCCGGTATTCTATTGTTGGTTGCAGGTAACTTGTTTGCCTCGCTTTCCGACGTAGCGGTAAAGCTGTTAAATGGCGAAGTACCGCCCTTACAGTATATTTTTTTCCGACAGTTGATATCTCTGCTCATCATCACCCCTTTGTGGCTACAGCAGAAAAAAGAACAACGGCGCTTACAGCAGGCTAAGGTAACCTTCATTCGAGGTCAGTTAATTCTGATCGGCAGTGGGTGCATGGTAGTCGCGATCACTCACTTGTCTTTGGCAACCGCCAACGCAGTATTTTATGTCGCGCCTTTACTGATGTTGCCGATCTCAATGTTGCTATTGAAAGAGCAACCGGCACTCGGCAAGGTTATCGGCACAACCATAGGTTTTATTGGTGCATTGATTGTCTTGAGGCCATCACAATTTCATTGGGCGGCGCTGTTTGCTTTGGGGACAGCACTCACCCTAGCACTATTTAATGTACTCGTAAGAAAGCTTCCTAGTGAGCAAACGGTGGTCACTACGCTGTGGTGGACAACCTTATTCTCTATTCCAGCCTCATTAGTACTGTGCTTCTTATACTGGCAGCCAGTGTCTGTGGAGCATTTGGGATACATAGCCCTGAGTGCGACGCTAATCTTAAGTTACAACGGCCTTGCAGTTGCTGCCTATCAAAAAGCACACTCTAGCCAAATTGCCTTGGCTGAGTATTCAGGATTGGTGTTTGTCGCGCTAATAGGTGCAATATGGTTCGATGAGATTCCGGATACATTAACCTTTCTCGGAATCATGCTTATCATCTTGCCACTCGCCCCTTTCAAGCGACCAAAAAAAAGAGCTAATGCTTAGCTCTTTTCTATCGTTTATCTGTGTCTAGCAAAGCGCTTTAACTCAGGCTTACTGTTCATCTACTTACTGCGACCAAAGCCACCATCGGATAAGCGGAAGAACATCACCGAAGTATCGCCTTTCTCTAGCTGAAGAATGTCCAACTGCCCAGTTTCAGCAAGTTTGAAACGAACCAGTTGGCCTTTACGAATCTGACTGAGTGGCTTATCTGCACCTTCAATACGCACTAACGCATTCAAGTCAGACAATGGCAAATCGTTGTTTCGAAAAACCTGCGCTAACGTATCCCCTTGCTTAACAAGGTACTCCTGCCAATTTTTGTTACTCGGTTCTAATGAGCTGTTCTTGGCATTTTGCTGTTCGCTTAAGCCGACGGTGTTTATTTCAAGCTCAACGCGCGATGTTGTTGGAGCTGTGTCTACTTTAGGTTCTGGTAGCGGCACAAAAAGTAATATCAGTACGATCGGAGAAATCACCATCAACAGTCTTTGGTGTAACTTCGGCAATGAACCCCAAGTTTGCGCTGTCGAGGTTTTCATTTTCTTCACATCGATCGAACTCAATTTCTCTTTGACCTGATTCAGTCGATCCTTGATTTCTGCTAAGTGGTCAACTTTCTGTTTTTTCTTTTGACGACGATTCATACCACTGCGTCCTATACATTGAATAACTACAGTATAAAAACCAAAGTACCAACAGTATAGATCTTTCCGTCACAACAAGGCCCAAAGCGAGAAAATTGACATGGCTGTGATTTGGGCACGGTAAAGCGCAAGTGATCAGGGACTAGCCGTTTCTTCACGCTGCTAATACTGGTATTCTTACCCTTTTCGTACTGACAAAAAGAGTGACTTTTCATGTCTGAAGTAAAATTTGAAACTGTAGAGCAAAAAGCTAGCTACGGTATCGGTCTACAAATGGGCCAACAACTTGCTGGTTCTGGTCTTGAAGGCCTAAACGTTGACGCAATCGCTGCTGGTATCGCAACAGCTCTAGTTGGCGACATGCCAGCTATCGAAGTTGACGAAATCAACAACGCACTACAAGAGCTACACACTCGTGGTGAAGCTGCACGTCAAGAACTAGCTAAAGCTGCTGCTGCTGACGGCGAAGCTTTCCTAGCTGACAACGCTCTTCGTTCAGAAGTAACGGTTCTTGAGTCTGGTCTTCAGTACGAAGTACTAACTGAAGGTACTGGCGAAATCCCAACTGCAAACAAGCAAGTACGTGTTCACTACCACGGCGAACTAACTGACGGTACTGTTTTCGACAGCTCTGTATCTCGCGGTCAACCTGCTGAATTCCCAGTAACTGGCGTAATTCAAGGTTGGGTACAAGCTCTACAAATGATGCCTGTTGGCTCTAAGTGGAAGCTATACATCCCTCAAGATCTAGCATACGGTGAGCGTGGCGCAGGTGCTGCAATCCCACCATTTGCTGCTCTAGTATTTGAAGTAGAACTTCTAGCAATTCTTTAATTTTTATAAAAACCTTTAGTAAAACAAAATACTATAGGTAAATAAAATTGAAATAATCCAACGGCGATGTGACTACATCGCCGTTTTTCGTTTATAGTGAATAGGTCGATTACTTTATTACTTAAGGAAGAATAATGAAGAAAATACTCATCACTATGCTCAGCAGCCTTGCTGTCGTCTCTTGCGCTAGCACTAGCGACTCTGAACAAACCAGTTCATCATCAGATACCAACTATTCCCAACTATCCCAAACTGCACTGATGGCTGCAGTAAATATGTGGTCTCAGCAGAACGAAACAACACCGCTTGTGGATACGGTAGCTGACCAAGCTTCTGTTACCAGTGACCAAGCAGTTGGCGGTATTGGTTCAATGTTAGCCCTTGCACAAAACTCTCTTGGCACAGCCGACAACAAAGAACTCGCGACACTTATTCCGGGTATGTCGAGCCTTGAGTCTACTGGTCTATCATCGCTACTAAGCTCACAAGGTGCCGTTGAAAGTGCGTTTTCTGGATTAGGTATGGATCCATCAATGGTTACAACATTTGCACCAATCATTCTTCAAGCATTGCAGTCACAAGGTGCGACGAGCGGCCTGATGGATTCACTTTCAGCTATATGGCAATAATCGTTAGTTATTAATAGCTAGCTTAAAATCTAATAAGGGCACTTCGGTGCTCTTTTTTGTGCGTGGAAGAAAAGATATTTGAGATACGAGATACGAGATA
>NZ_JBFRKQ010000049.1:0-520 GCF_041469505.1 Vibrio sp. 10N.286.49.E11 | reverse complement strand
CTCGCACACTTTAAAGACGGCCTCTCTCGTACACAAATTGCAAAATCTCTCAAAGTCAGTCGAACCAGTGTCAATAAATGGGTTCGGATTTTTTTTGAAGAAGGCCTAGAAGGACTTCAAGAAAAACCTCGGACTGGTAGGCCTGCATACCTCACCGATGAGCAGCGGGCTCAACTCAGTGCCTTCATAAAAAAAGAAGCTGAATCACCTTCTGGTGGCCGCCTTGTTGGAAGCGATATACATGACTACATCGTTAAACACTTTGACAAGCACTACCACCCTAATTCCATCTATTATCTCCTCGACCACATGGGTTTTTCTTGGATAACTTCTCGTTCCAAACACCCTAAACAATCACAGCAAATACAAGACGATTTTAAAAAAATTCCAAATCGAAACGATCCTTAAGATCCCCGGCCATATTGGGCTAGAGAGTGTTGATGTCTGGTTTCAAGACGAAGCTAGGTTTGGTCAGCAGAACACAACAACACGTCTTTGGGCTACTCGTGGAACGAGACCT
>NZ_JBFRKQ010000048.1:0-19681 GCF_041469505.1 Vibrio sp. 10N.286.49.E11 | reverse complement strand
CTGTTGGCGGTGAATACCCAATGGCCAGTGGTATCAATGGTGAGATCACCGTTGGTGCCTGAGATAGAATCTGGTGTGAAGGTATTGTCTGGGTTATCAACATCGGTACTGGTGAGGGTGCCTGAGGTGGTTACCGCTTTGTCGGTTTCATCGATGGCAATGGTCGCGCTGCTGACAGTAGCGGTGTCGTTAGTGCCGTTAATCGTGACTTTAATGGTCGAAGGTGTGCCATCAACGGAAGTGACAGTGAAGGTTTCTTCGACTTTATCGCCGACATTCAATTGATTAAACGCGCTGTTGGCAGTGAATACCCAGTGGCCAGTAGCATCAATGGTGAGGTCGCCATTGGTGCCTGAAATCGAATCCGGTGTAAATGCATTATCTGGATTATCCACGTCAGTACTGGTCAACGTTCCTGATGTCGTTACCGCTTTATCCGTCTCATCCACACTGACTGTTGCGGTACTGACTGTCGCTGCATCGTTAGTGCCATTAATCGTCACCTTGATCGTCGAAGGGGTACCATCGATGGACGACACCGTGAAGGTCTCTTCGACCTTATCGCCGACGTTCAGTTGATTAAACGCGCTGTTGGCGGTGAATACCCAATGACCATTGGCATCAATAGTCAGGTCACCGTTGGTACTGGAAATGGAATCGGGTGTGAAGGTATTATCTGGATTATCGACGTCGATACTGGTTAGCGTGCCTGATGTGGTTATCGCTTTGTCGGTTTCATCGATGGCAACGGTCGCACTGCTGACAGTGGCTTTGTCATTGGTGCCATTAATCGTGACCTTGATGGTCGACGTTGTGCCATCAATAGACGAGACAGTGAAGGTCTCTTCGACCTTGTCGCCGATATTTAACTGATTAAATGCACTGTTGGCGGTGAACGCCCAATGACCATTAGCATCAATAGTCAGGTCACCGTTGGTGCCTGAAATGGAGTCTGGCGTGAACGTGTTATTGGGGTTGTCGACGTCGGTACTGGTTAGCGTGCCTGAAGTTGTTACTGCTTTGTCAATTTCATCAATGGCGACGGTCGCACTGCTAATAGTGGCTTTGTCATTAGTACCATTGAGCGTGACTTTGATGGTTGAAGTTGTGCCATCAATTGATGATACGGTGAAGGTTTCCTCAACCTTATCGCCGACATTCAACTGATTAAAGGTACTGTTTGCGGTGAAGGTCCAATGACCATTGGCGTCAATAGTAAGATCCCCGTTGGTGCCTGAAATGGAACCTGGCGTGAAGGTATTATCTGGATTATCTACATCGGTACTGGTTAGGGTGCCTGAGGTGGTTACCGCTTTGTCAGTCTCATCGATGGTGACAGTTGCACTGCTAACAGTGGCTTTATCGTTGGTGCCATTAATCGTCACCTTGATGGTCGACGGTGTGCCATCAACAGATGACACAGTGAAGGTTTCTTCGACTTTGTCGCCAACGTTTAATTGATTAAACGCGCTGTTAGCTGTGAAGCTCCAATGACCATTGGCGTCAATAGTCAGGTCACCGTTAGTGCCTGAAATGGAATTCGGTGTGAACGTATTATCGGCGTTATCCACGTCAGTACTGGTTAGCGTACCTGAAGCCGTTACCGCTCTGTCGGTTTCATCTATACTGACCGTTGCTGTACTGACCGTCGCTTTATCGTTGGTGCCATTGATATAAACATTAAGTTCAAATACCGATCCATCTTTTGTATGTATTTTAAAGCGCTCGGTTAGCGTGTCGCCATTATTCAGTTGTTCTATATTCGGATTGTTATTGTTAGCAATGTAAGACCAAGTGCCTTGACTCGTAAGTTTTAATTCGCCATAAGCCCCATGTAGATTCTCAGGCAAAAATGTTGATTCGTTGAAGTCTTTATCATCAACATGTAATTGACCGCCGGTATGTAAATGGCCATTTTGCACATTTACATCCTCATATATGGTTTTCCCCAGTCCCGAAGGAGGTGCACTAATATTTGCCTTTGAGGGGAGGTGTGGAAATTGACTGCTTACTACTGGATTATCATTAGTGCCTCTCACGTTGATAGTTACGTTGTGAGGTGTACCGTCAGCAGAGTGCACCGTGAAGGGATCTGTCGCTGTTGAACCTTGCCCTAGGGCTTGAACGGCTGGGTTCGTGTTATCCAGATCGTACGTCCACTTACCTGAATCAGTCAGATGCAAGGTACCAAAGCTTCCTACAATATCGGTATTTGAAAAGTGGGCTTCCCCAGTATCGGCATCAATAACGCTAAGCGTGCCTGATGTTTGGAGTTGAGACTCTTCAGTGACTGAGCCCTTACCCATCCCCGTAATTACGGCATTGTCGTCGTTCCCGCCGATCGTCATATCAATGGTTTGTGGCGTTCCGTCTTTGGTGTGAATAGTGAAGCTTTCGTGTAATGAAGTGGCTGCGGTTAGCGCTTGAACATTCGAAAGAGAGTTATCAACTTGATACTGCCAATGTCCATCAGCATCGATAGTTAATGAACCATATTTACCTGAGATAACTTCCGGCTTCACCGAACTTTCATTTTGATCAGGGTCTATGACATCAATTTTGCCGTTCGCATGTAACAAGCCTTGTGAATCAATATTGTGATCTTCTGTTACGACACCTGTTAAGTCTCCAGAAATACTTGGCGTGTCTTGCTTACCTGTTATTGGTATCTGGACAATGATGCTCGAGCCATTAGATAGATGTAACGCAAAATGGTCAGTACCTGGTTGGTGCTGATTTAACAGGATGTATTGAGGAGAATTTGGATTCAATACGAATGTGTATTGACCATTTGCATCAACATGAAGCTCTCCGTACGTACCTTTTATGACTTCTGGCATAAAGGTGACAGGTAAAGCGGGCGTCGTAGGCGCATTCGAATGAGTCGGCTGACCGTTACTCCCTGAGGAGATAGTCGGCATCGATACCGAAGGAATGTAATGGACTTGCGGGTGAGAAAGCGTCGACAAATGATGAGAAGGAACCAAGTGAGAGCTCGAACCATGGGCGGCATGACTTGCACTTAAGGTGGAGTTTACGTCGCTGTCACTCGTCTGAGCTTCTTGGAGAGCAACCGCTGATGAGTCCGCCTTGCTATGGTCATCGGTGACATCTTTTTCGGTCACGTTATTTGCGGTTACTTGATCTGCAGCGTCGCTGGAATTGTCTATACTTTCCGCAGCAGCGTGTTTAGCCAATGATGGCAAAATCATCATGAGTGACTGAAAAAGTGGGATATTCACTTTTAGATGTGAATGCAGTCTGCGCTTCTTTTTTTGTGTTGGTTTCTTTTGTTCTATCTCGTTACTTTTCTTATTTTTGATTTCTGTATTTTTCTTGTTTGTTTCGACGTTTTTTTTGTTAGCCATTTTTATCATCCGTGAATCGTGGTTGCACTGTCTTAAGTAAAATACACAGATAGAGGTTTCGCTAGCTAATTGGATAATTTTTAAAGAAAAAACTGCAAAGTCGAAGAATTATCTCATTTTGATGAAAGAGAGGATGAATACTTTTTCAACGGTCAGGTAAATATCGGCACAATGGCATTGACCTTACCCTAAGGGGAACGTTTATAGTTGCGTTGTAAATTCAAAGGTAAGCTATGACAAACACATTCCGAAAAACTTGGATTATTGTTTTCAGCATCATTGCGATGTTGATGTCTAGCTATGCCTCAAGCTCCTCAGCCTTGATGACTGAAGTAATGATGATGGAAATGGGGTCGAGCAAGTCGGCTTGTTACCACAGCGATACTTCGGTTAATGATTCAATGGCAGGGTGTCATGTGATGAGTGAAGAAGTACACCCTGAAGACTCTAACATGAGTGCTCATGCTTTGATGGCTCAATTCGATATGTCTTCAATGAGCGAAGACGGCAGTCCGATGATGGGTAACCATTGTTCGAGTGCCGATTGCTGTGCCTCAATGTGTTCTGCAAGTCCCTATCCAATTCAGGCTGTTCAAGCCGTTGATCAACTTTCCTTTTCATTAGCTCGTTTTCAATCGGTCACGATTGGCCAGAAAGTCGCACGCGCTCAATCTTTGCTACGCCCACCTTCCGCATAAATCTATATCTAAAAATACAGCTCTATCAGTTAGATAAACCTGATAAGCCATTCTTTTTTATGCGCTAATTAGCGCTAGATATGGACATTCATTGTGAATATGAAACCAACAACCTCTGTGTTTGTCATGAACACGAGCTTAGTGGTTGCTGCTGCTTTGCCTATGGCCTTGTTTTCAAGTGCTACGCTCGCGGCTGCCACGGCGTCAGCTTCAAATGCTCAACACATTTCAGCACATGACCAAGCAAGCTCGACGCAGCAACTCAATACACTGATTGAGATTGCTTTAAGCGAAGATGGAAATCGCAAACAGTACTTTGCTCAGTCTCAAGCGATGCGAGAAACGGGCATTTCCAGCTCGACCTTAATGGACCCGAAATTGAAAGTTGGATTTGGCGGTTTGCCTGTCGATAGCTTTCAATTCGACGAAGACCCGATGACTAATATATCGGTAGGGCTGATGCAGCAGTTTGAGCGTGGCGATACGCTTAACCTCCAACAGAAAAGGGCAGGCCAGCAGGCTGATGCTTTAGCTTTGCAGGTGCAAGCAAGAGAATTGACGGTTGCGAATAGCATGACGCAGCTTTGGCTTGAGTTAGGTTATCAGCAAAAGGCTGAGTCGGTGATTCGTCAAAATCGTCGTTTGTTGGTTGAGCTTGAAAACGATGTACAAACCAATTACTCGATTGGTAAAAGTGAAGCGCAAGATCTGCTTAATGCTCAGCTTCAAGTGAGCAAGCTTGATGAAAAACTTCAGGCAAACCAGCAGGTTCAGCGTCGTCTAATCTCTCAGCTTTCTGAATGGTTGGGTTCTGATTGGCTTGGCTCTCAGGTTCTTGATTCTCAGGGTACACTGAATGCAACTAACCAAATCGATTGGTCGTTATTGGAAAGCAAATTAGCGACCAATATCGATTCAACCAAGCACTACCAGCTACTGACTGACCATCCTTTGGTTAAGATCTCCGATGTCAGTATTTCCTCCAATCAAACTCAGGTCGAGTTAGCAGAGCAAGCTTATACCCCGCAGTTTGGGGTGGAAGTGATGTATGCACACCGTCAAGCCAACAACATGGCGGGTGAACCTGCTTCTGATCTTGTGAGTGCTTATCTGACAGTCGACATCCCGCTGTTTACAGGGAACCGACAAGATAAAAACTTATCGGCTGCTCAGTATCAAGTTGGTGCGGCTAAATCTCAAAAAGACACCTTACTTTCCCAAATGAACGCGCAAGTGAACGCATTGCTGGTGGACAGAGCAAATCTGATCCAGCGATTAGATCGCTATCAAACGTCCTTGCTTCCTCAAACTGCAGCACGAATCAGCGCGGTTGAAAGGGGCTATCAAAACAATACCGCTCAGTTTAACGATGTCATTTTAGCAACGACCGATGAGCTGGCGCTTAAGTTAGAGCAACAACGTTTGATCACCGACCTCAACATCGTTAACAGCAAACTGGCGGCGTTAGTCAGTGGCTTTGAATACCAAGTAAACCAACCACAACTCAACTCAAGCGCAACTAAACACACAGCCAATCAATAAGGGAATAGACAATGAATACAGTAAAAGTAGCGACTATCGCTTTATTGGTCGGTGGGGCATTGGGTTTTAGTGTGAATCACTTTGTCGTTGGGTCAGCACATAACATGTCAGCAATGGCAACGAGTACAGGCGCCGAAGTAAATAAACAAACCAAGGATGAACCTCTGTATTGGGTGGCTCCGATGGACCCAAATTATCAGCGAGACAAGCCGGGTCAGTCACCTATGGGGATGGATTTAATCCCTGTTTACGCGGATGACTCAAGTGGTGCTAAAGATGAGCCCGGTACCGTGTTCATTGATTCGTCGGTAGAAAATAATCTGGGTGTCAAAACAGCGAAAGTTAAGTTCGAAGCGCTGTCTCCTCGGATTGAAACCGTGGGTTATGTGGCGTTCGATGAAAGTGCGCTATGGCAAACCAACGTGCGTGTTTCTGGTTGGGTGGAAAAACTCTCCATCAACGCAGTGGGTGAGAAGGTAAACAAAGGTGATGTGCTTTTCACACTCTATTCTCCAGAGCTTGTTAAAGCACAAGAAGAGTTGATCAGTGCTTATAAAACGGGTCGTAAAGGTTTGATTAAGGGCTCGACTGAACGCTTAATTACCTTGGGTGTTGATAAGACTCAAATCCGCGCTATTACGCGCAAAGGCAAAGCCTCACAAACCATTGAAGTCAAAGCGCCAGCCGATGGTGTCATCGCAAGCCTGAATATCCGAGAAGGTGGTTATCTTTCACCTGCACAAGCGGTGATCAGTGCAGGCCCATTAGGCGAAGTATGGGTTGATGCTGAGGTGTTTGAGCGTCAAGCGCACTGGATCTCGTCAGGCAGCAATGCGGTGATGACGCTAGATGCCATTCCCGGCAAAGAGTGGTTGGGTAATGTCGATTACGTTTACCCAATCCTTGACCCAAAAACTCGAACTCTGCGCGTTCGTTTGAAGCTCTCCAATCCAAATGGTGAGCTTAAGCCAAATATGTTTGCCAATATTGCGCTGAAACCCATCAGTGATGAAGCCGTTCTTACTATCCCAAGATCTTCGGTGATTCACTCCGGTGGTATGACTCGAGTGGTGATGTCAGAAGGTTCTGGCAAGTATCGCTCTGCTCGTATTGAGGTTGGTCGTGAAGCTGGCGAAAAAATAGAGGTGCTTCAAGGGCTAGAGCAAGGCGAAAATATTGTCACTTCTGCTCACTTCATGTTGGATTCTGAATCGAGCCAATCTGCTGATCTGTCACGCATCAATGGTGTTGAGGAAGAAGCTGAAACCGTATGGACGAACGGCGAAATTTCCGATGTTATGCAAGGCAGTCGCATGGTGACGATTAACCATCAGCCTGTTCCTGAATGGGATTGGCCGGGCATGGTGATGAATTTCACCTTTGCGGAAGGCTTGGACATGAGTGACGTGCAACGTGGTAAGGCGATTGATTTTGAGATGAGAAAGACAGAGTCAGGGCAGTACGAGGTTATTGATTACAAGGTCAACAAACACAAAATCGCTGGCGAAGTTTGGGTAACGGGTGACATTACAATGTTGATGGCAGATTTTGGCATGATCACCGTAAAACATCAGCCTGTCCCTGAGTGGAATTGGAAAGCGGGTGAAATGAATTTCCAAGCCAGTGATGACCTTGATTTATCGGAGTTTGCCGAGGGTCAAACCATTCGGTTTCTAGTAGCGAAGCAGGGTTCAGATTATGTGCTCAAATCTCTCGAACCGACGAATAGCAAGGGTGAGGGCACATTATGATCAATGCAATCATTCGCTGGTCTATTAGCAACCGCTTCTTAGTGCTGGTTGCTACTGTAGCCATCGTATTTGGCGGCTTATACAGCGTTAAAAATACACCGGTCGATGCCATTCCAGATTTATCAGATGTTCAGGTAATTATCAAAACCAGTTATCCGGGGCAAGCGCCACAAGTGGTCGAAGATCAGGTGACTTATCCATTGACCACCGCCATGTTAGCCGTACCAGGAGCTGAAACGGTTCGTGGTTACTCGTTTTTTGGTGATTCCTATGTATATATCATCTTCAATGATGATACTGATATGTACTGGGCGCGTTCACGAGTGTTGGAGTACTTAAGCCAAGTTGCACCTAACTTGCCATCGAGTGCCAAGCCAACACTAGGGCCAGATGCAACCGGTGTGGGCTGGGTTTACAGCTACGTGTTGCAAGATAAAACCGGTCAGCACGACTTAGCGGAACTTCGTAGTTTGCAAGATTGGTTCTTGAAGTATGAATTGCAAACCGTAGAAGGCGTGTCTGAAGTTGCGACCGTTGGCGGCATGGTGAAGCAGTACCAAGTACAGATTGATCCTGCCAAGTTACGTGCATATGACCTGACGCTTCAGCAAGTCAACAAGGCAATCCAAGATGGTAATCAAGAAACAGGAGCGTCTGTTGTTGAGATTGCTGAAGCCGAACACATGGTTCGTACGACCGGTTACCTGACAAGCATCGAAGACATTCAATCTCTGCCGTTAAAAGTGACCGACAAAGGTACTCCGCTGTTACTGGGCGACATTGCTGACATTAACCTTGGCCCGCAAATGCGTCGTGGTATCTCTGAACTCAATGGTGAGGGTGAAGCGGTTGGCGGCGTTATCGTGATGCGCTTTGGTGAAAATGCCAGTGAAGTGATCGACTCGGTTAAATCCAAGCTTGCGGAACTGCAAGCCGGCTTACCTGATGGTGTCGAGATTGTCGCGACTTATGACCGTTCTACTTTGATTGATGCAGCCGTTGAAAACCTTTGGAAGAAGCTGGCTGAAGAGTTCGTCGTGGTCGCCGTGGTGTGTGCGCTGTTCTTGTTCCATATCCGATCATCACTGGTTATCGCGCTAAGTCTGCCTGTTGGTATCTTAGGTGCATTCATTGTGATGCATTGGCAGGGTATTAACGCCAACATCATGTCTCTTGGCGGGATCGCGATTGCGATTGGCGCCATGGTGGATGGTGCCATCGTAATGATCGAGAACGTTCATAAACACATTGAACGGACTCCGCTTACTGACAAAAACCGTTGGCAGGTGATTGGTAAGGCAGCAGAAGAAGTTGGCGCGCCGCTGTTCTTCTCTCTGATTATCATTACCTTGAGCTTTGTGCCTGTGTTCGCGTTAGAAGGCCAAGAGGGCAAGATGTTCTCGCCACTTGCCTTTACCAAGACGTATGCGATGGCGGCAGCGGCAGGTTTGGCTATCACGCTTGTGCCTGTGCTAATGGGTTACTTCATTCGCGGCAACGTGCTACCTGAACACAAAAACCCAGTAAACCGCAGCCTAGTGGCGATGTACAAGCCGCTTCTGAACCTCAGCCTAAAATATCCAAAGGTGATGATTGTTATCGCACTTAGCTTAATGGCGTCTGCTTATTACCCAACCAGTAAGCTTGGCAGTGAGTTCATTCCACCTTTGGATGAAGGGGATTTGATGTACATGCCAACCACGTATCCGGGCATCTCAATAGGTAAGGCTCGTGAGTTGTTGCAACAAACCAACAAGCTCATTAAAACCATTCCAGAAGTCGAAACCACGTGGGGCAAAATTGGTCGAGCAGAGACGGCAACCGATCCTGCGCCACTGACTATGATTGAAACCGTGATTCAGCTTAAACCGCGAGATGAGTGGCGTGACGGCGTCACTACTGAGTCGCTACGAAAAGAGTTTGATGATCTGATTCAATTCCCCGGTTTGACCAACGCTTGGGTCATGCCAATCAAAACGCGTATCGACATGTTGGCGACCGGTATTAAAACGCCAATTGGTATCAAAATCGCAGGCCCAGATCTGAGCGTGATTGAGGACATTGGCTCTCAACTTGAACCCATCCTCAATAGCGTGAGTGGTACGGCTTCTGTCTACGCTGAGCGTGTTGCGGGTGGTCGTTATGTGACGATAGACATCAAACGTCGTTCTGCTGCGCGATATGGCTTGAGCATTAAAGAAGTGCAACAGGTTATTTCGACTGCGGTTGGTGGCATGAACGTGGGTGAAACCGTTGAGGGGCTAGAGCGTTACCCAATCAATGTCCGTTACCCACAAAGCTATCGTGATTCTGTCGTTAAGCTGCAGAACCTGCCGTTAGTGACACCAAATGGAGCGCGAATTGCTTTGTCTGATGTTGCAGATATTCGCTATGAAGATGGACCACCAATGATTAAGACGGAGAACGCGCGTCCTAATGGTTGGGTGTTCGTTGACATCGAAGGTCGCGACCTTGGTTCTTATGTGGCAGAGGCGCAAAAAATCGTTACAGATCAAATCGTCTTACCTGCGGGTTATTCATTGGCGTGGTCTGGTCAATACGAATACATGGAGCGCGCGAAGGAGCGTTTGAGTGTCGTTGTGCCAATCACAATCGCCATCATCATGTTGTTGCTCTACCTCAGCTTCCGCCGTGTCGGTGAGGTGATGATGATTATGCTGACATTGCCACTCGCGATGGTTGGTGGTTTATGGCTAATGCATATCCTCAATTACAACTTCTCCATTGCAGTGGGTGTGGGTTTCATCGCGCTTGCCGGGGTTGCTGTTGAGATAGGTGTGATCATGTTGGTCTACTTAAACCAAGCGTGGCACTACAAAAAATTGGATGCGGAGCAGAACCAGCAAGCACTTCAGAGTGAAGACTTAACGGATGCGATCCGTGAAGGGGCAGGACTGCGTGTGCGCCCTGTGATGATGACGGTACTTACGGTGATTATCGGCCTCATTCCAATCATGTATGGCGAGGGTACGGGCTCAGAAGTGATGCAACGAATCGCAGCACCCATGATAGGCGGTATGGCTTCTGCGCTGTTGCTCACCCTACTAGTGTTGCCTGCAATCTTTAAGCTCTGGAAACAGCGTGAGATTACGCACAGTCAAAACGAAACAAACAAATAACGTATTGATTATTAGCCCTTACTGACCAAAACAGAGTGGGTAAGGGCGTACCACACAAACATGTGAAACTAACAAATAAATAACTGAATTTATCTAAGGAACGATCATGAAAAAGACACTTATTGCGATTGCACTGACGTTAACTACTGCAACGGCTTTTGCTGAAATGGACCACTCAATGATAAAAAATGGAGAGATGGATCATTCAAAAATGGATCACAGCATGATGAAGGATGGAAAGATGGACCATTCGATGATGAATATGGAAGGTATGTCAGAAGTGGGTATGCCTGCGACAGGCGCAAAGCCGGATAAAGTGGTTCATGTTCTGCTAAGTGACGATATGAAAATCACATTTAAGAACAAGGTTGATATTGAGCCGAACGACGTGGTGCAGTTTGTTGTGATGAACACAGGCAAGATTGATCACGAATTCTCGATTGGTTCTGCCTCAGAGCAGCTAGAGCACCGTGAAATGATGAAAAACATGGGTAATCACGCTCATGACTCGGGTAGCACAGTTACGGTTAAGCCGGGTAAAGCGAAGCAATTGCTGTGGCATTTCCATGGCGATAATAACGTAGAGTTCGCGTGCAATATTCCTGGTCACGCTGAAGCGGGTATGGTGAAGTCGATAACGCTTTAGACGTTAATCAATAGCGCTTAGTTGAATTAGATAATTCAATGAGGGCTAGAAATTAAAGATAAGTCTTAACTTATACCCAAAGCGCTTTGCTGTGAGGGATTCGCTGAGGCTTATCTTTATTCATAATCACTGTAGCAAGATAGAAGTTTCAAGCAGGTGGTGTGCTTCGCCGCTCAGATGCGGTAGCTCTGACATGATCTTCTTAAGCTTGTCGTCGATTGATTCTGCTTCATTCAGCGATCGAAAAGCCAGTACAGCCTGTTCAGGCTCGCTGTTCACATAACCTTTCAATGTATCTAGCTGAATTTTATTGGCATTTTCAACTTTTGCTAGCGCGACATTAATTGCTTCGATGTTGATTGTTAACTCATTGCTTTTAAACATTTTTAATTATTTATGGGTTGTTGCTAATGCGCGCACATTACCACAACTGTTTTTGCAGATATTGACCAAGATTATTAAACCCGCACTTTTATGAAATCTGAGTTTAATTGAGAAGCACTAGCACAATATCGTTTTGTCTATCCATGCAATTGATTCATGAACTTGTTCCTTAGTGTTAAACATCACAAGAAATCATAATATTTATTTTAACGAGTCTATTTTTTGCGAATGTTAACTCTCTATTATTGAATCTATTTCGCTAGTTTCCTTGGAGATATTAAACATCTTTAAGGAATAATGATGAAAAAAGGAACGTTATCTCTCGCGGTTTTCATGATTTTATCTTCTGGAGTAACTTATGCAGAAGAGCAGATTAGGAATAGTCACTTTAAAGGCAATATGGATGGCTGGTGGAATGCCGGCGCCAACATAGCAACAGAAAGTAATGAAGCGTGTATTGATATAAAAAACCCAGGAAAAAATTCTTGGGATGTCATTTTAGGTCACAGTGGCATTGGTTTAGAGCAAGGTCAAAGGTACCAAGTATCGTTCGATGCATATGCGAATATTGATACTGAGATGAAAGCCTTGATTCAACATGAAGGCCCTCCCTATACACACTATTTTCTAACCGAAGTAGGTGTATCCGAAGACAAGCAAAGCTATACGTTTGATTTTGTACACGAACTTGATAGTGACGCCGATACAGAATTCCAGTTTCAATTAGGCGCACAGAAAACTGGTGTCATCTGTGTTGATAACGTTTCTGTTGTAGGTAAGCCATTTGTAAAAGTAGCGACTAAGATGCCTATTCGAGCTAACCAAGTTGGTTTCTTACCGAAATCTGATAAATATATCTTTGTTGAAAATACCTCGACGACACCTTTGAAATGGACATTAGTCTCTCAATCAGGGATCAGCCTCGACCTCGGTAAAACAGAAGTATTCGGTTTGAATAAAGCGTCGGGTGAGCACATTCACCGAGTTAACCTTTCAAAATATACAGACACGATGAGAGGTTTAACGGTCAAGGTCGATGACGATGTAAGCTATCCATTCGATATTCGAAATGATGTTTATAGCAAGTTGAAGCTCGATGCGTTGTCTTACTTCTATCAAAATCGCAGCGGCATTGAAATAAAGCCAGAGTTCGTTCAACGTGAAGATCTTGCGAGGCCCGGTGGCCACATGTCCGATACTGCAACCTGTTTTGATAAAGTTGATAGTTGGGGAAATAAATGGCCTGGCTGTGACCTGACTATTGATGCGACCGGTGGTTGGTACGATGCAGGCGATCATGGTAAATACACGGTGAACAGTGGCATCTCAACATGGACACTTCTGAATTTATACGAGCGAAGTCAGTTCCTAGAAAACAAATTGCTTCCTTTTTCTGAGGGCAAAGTGAAAATCCCTGAAGCAACCAATGGCGTTAATCCGTTGTTGTCTGAAGCGCGTTGGAACATTGAGTTCATGTTAGCGATGCAAGTCGACTCTGACACGCCTATCTCTGTCCCTGTTGGTAATCAGTCCGCAAGTAAACAGCTAAAACTTACCGAGATTAACGCGAGAGGGCTGGCATTCCATAAGATCGCGGATGAGTCTTGGACGGGCATGCCATTACCGCCACACAAAGATACTCAGAAACGTTATGTTGGTTATCCTACTACTGCGGCTTCATTGAATCTGGCGGCAATCGGTGCTCAGTGTGCACGTATTTGGAAAGATATCGACAGTGATTTCTCACAGTTATGTTTGGATTCAGCGATCAAAGCGTGGAACGCCGCAAATCAACATCAAGATATCTATGCTTACGACAACTTCACAGGCTCTGGGCCGTATGATGATATCGAATTGAGTGATGAGCGATACTGGGCTGCGGCCGAGCTCTTTATCACAACCAATGATGAGGTTTATAAAAAAGTATTGATTGATTCTCCACACTATCTTGAAGTGCCGAAGGGGAACATCAATGCGGATGGTGATATGTATTGGCAGTATATAGCGCCTGCGGGCACTGTGAGTTTAGCCGTGGTACCTAACTCATTAGACAGCCAGGCTATTGAACAAGCACGTAAGAACATCATTAAAACGGCTGAATCTTATACCAAGCAAGTTGCCAATGAAGGCTATAACATTCCTTATACCGTAGAAGAGTATTCGTGGGGCTCAAACTCCAACCTTGTAAACCGAAGTATCTTTTTGATTTACGCTAACGATTTTTCCAATGATGTTCGATACATCAAAGCGGCGGCTAGTGCGATGGATTATATCCTCGGAGGTAACCCGATGAATATCTCTTATGTTACTGGTTATGGAACGAAACCTGCTGAGAATCCTCATCATCGATTCTGGGCTTACGCTGCTGATGAAAGTTCACCAAAACCAGCGCCGGGTGCGTTAATTGGAGGCCCAAATTCGGTAAGTTTTAGTGATCCTATTGCCGCTGTGATGAAAGGCAAATGTGTTGGACAAACGTGTTACAGCGATAATATTGGAGCTTGGACGTTGAACGAGATAACCATCAACTGGAATGCGCCGCTAGTATGGGTTACTTCTGCTTTAGATGAAGGGCAGCTTGATTGAGGTAATCAATTAAATTAAGAATATTCAAAGAGTAATATCATTTGGTATTGCTCTTTTTTAATACAAAAAATCACACAATGAAGTGCGCAGTTTTAATTGTTTTAGACTTTAAGCTAAGCGGAGATGGTGAATCTAAAGGGGGATTGTAACTAAAGATAATTTGAAACTAAATAGAGGTTGGAGCGTGCAGCGGGAATCGTATCCCGCATCTTCAACCTCCTGCTTGTGTTTGTTCTAGAAGATTAGAATGCGGGCTTTATGATGCGCTTGCGGTCTTCACGTTAAATATGGATGTTTCCGCGCTCTACTGCCCCACAGAACTCTATCCAGTCCTGAACGTATATGTAAATAGGATGGCTAACTGTTTTCCCAATCATGTACTTATCTAATGCAGCTAGTACATCCTGAGGTAAATCAGTAGGATCTACGACTGGAAAGGTCGAGCCAACGAGTCTAAATTCTTTCAATTGAGGTAGGTTTTTCATTACAATTTATTCATCATATTATGTGGTTGAACGTAGGTTTTGGGGAAATATCAGACTATTCTGAAAGATGTTCAGGTGACTGCCGCCCTAAAATTGCCCTTATTTTTGAAAGCTCCATGTAGCCCAAGTCACCACAGATTCCATTCATCTCCGTTTGAACTAAATGCAGTAAAATATCTACCTGATCATTTGTTAACTCCAATTCCATTATTACTCCAATCATACTTATTCAACATAATTTCTATCGGTCGAGCGTCATCGATGCTGCTTAGTAACTAGCTCGTTCTTTTTACGAGGTTGCCTAACTTATCAGTCTGCTGACCAGTCTAGCTCTTATTTATCCTGATGCTTTATTCTTATTGTCCGTAACATCAGAACCACAAGTAATGGAATCAAGCAGAGCCTCTACTAGTGTTCGAGATCTGTTTTTGGGAGAGTCTCTTTTAGCAAACTCAACGAGTGCTTGTCGAAGAATATTATCTAAATCGAATTTTTTGGTATAAACCTTTGAGATGTAATGCAGAAGCACATGTGGTAGAGAGAATGCATACTGCACATTATCTAAGGAGATTCTTACGTTACAATACCCAAGCCTTGACTCGTAATCCTGCATGCTTTTTTCAGGAAGAATAGAAAGGAAAGCCTTTTCAGCTACTCGATATGAAATACGGTCACCACCTAGTTCATTATGAAGCTTGGTAGCATTTTGTCGTAACCAAGTTTGACCATTTTCATGCTTACTGCTTACTGCACCATATAATGCAGGATCAATGCTAATTTTAGATGTACCATTGTTATGGCGGTAAGAGATCGTTTTTGTCATTCTCATAGTGATATCCTAATAAATAATTTTTAGTTAAATAGTGTAATTGTAATTGTAATTGTGGTTAGATGGTTGAAAGCCATTTAATTAAAATAATGGTTACTATGTTTTTTATTTTTCAGTACGTCTAACCAATTACTTAAGGTGTTCTCTACTTTCATTTGTAAAGTCTTTGCGCATTTGATCCAAAATTTAGTGTTTAAAATTTCATTCTTTCTATTTGTTCTGATTAGATCATCATTATTGATTCTTTTTACACATTCTTGTTGCGTTTTTCTTAAACGAAATTGGCTATGCTCACCGTTCACTCTATGCTCAAAGTATTCAATGTTTTTTAGGATACTAACAAGCTTTAGGTTTCTTTTTGTCAATTTGAAATGTGCAAGTTTACCTCCTAAACATGATATATTGACCCAATAACCATGCTGTAATTCTTGATAACAGATTGACATAAACATCTCAAAATCCAAGTTGCTTGGAAACCTCTGTTTAGTTTCCGAGTTGATAGATAACATGTCTTCTAATCCAATAATCGAATTTTTTACTATTGGATTGTCTAACTTAGGTGATGTATTTAAGCATTCAAAATCGGTGTAGCTACTCTTATATCCATCATTTGCTTTGTTAGTTCCAACTCCAATAACTTTTTTCTCTAGTTCAATGAGTTTTTGTATTAGCGGACCAAAATCTGAATCATCCGAACAAAAGATAAAAGTGTCGGCTCTATTTGTTAACGCTAATTCCATCGTATCTATTGCTAGCAGCATATCGGTGGTATTCTTTTTATTAGCGGTTTCTTGAGCATGAATGTAACGTACACTTTGACTCGCAGCGTGTTCGCCCCATGCATTATTTGTTTTTGCGACATTGGCATACACGCGTTTAATTATTACGTCACCGTATGCCTCAGCCTTATCAATACATTTGTATATATGCTTAGCCGAAATATTTTCGCCATCGATCATCAGTGCTACTCTTGTCATTAGCTATCCCTATACTTTGTAAATAATCTCAATGTGGTTTGTCGAGTGCGTTAATCATTTCGAGATGGATTATTCTCGATTGTTAGCGGAAGTACCACTTGCTCGGATCCGAGCAAGTACTAAGGGAGTGCCTTCGTTGTGTCAGTGAGTCTCTTTTATTACTCGGCTCCGACTAAGATCAGCAAAGCCTCTAGCTCTGATAGAATGCGGTGTAACGTATATGATTGGATACAAACGATGAAAACCTATTTTGTTACTCGCCACCCCGCTACGATTGACTTAATTAAGAGCTTTAATATAGATATACACCATTGGTTGACTCATGTTGAATCAATCGATATGTTTGAACCTGGTGATACCGTGCTAGGCACATTACCTATTCATTTGGTGGTGGAGCTGACCGAGAAAAATGTAAACTATTATCACTTTTCCTTGGATATCCCATCGTACCTAAGAGGTAGGGAATTGAGCTACTTACAATTGATTGAATGTAGCCCACGTTTAGAAAAATATGAAGTCTTACGAAGTGATTGCATTTTCTTGAATAGAAAATGAGCGTAATAAGTAACACCATCAAATTACAATAATTCATCATGAAAAATGGCTATCAATTGATAGCCATTTTTTTATTAACAGTCAGTAACAATAATTAAATTCAATGAAATCTGAAAATGTGTTATAAATTAATAACTTAAATAGTATCACTCGAGTGAATATCATTAATTTTCAACCCGAGTTTTGTTACTTATTCATATTGTATTTATATAGGTATTTCTGTGTTCGAAGAAAAAATTAAAACAAAAAAACCATGGCATTTAATTACTGTGCTAGGTGGGTCTCCTGCTGTTATTACTGAAAGTTTATATGCGATGTACGCTCATGAAGACATGGAGTTTCCTGAAAAGATTACGATATTTACGACTCTTCTTGGCTTTAAAAGGTTGATAAATCTAGAATGCGTTGCCACACCGCGTGACTTTGATGATGAAAATCATAAAATTATTGATTTTTATATAAATAAAGAAATAAAGAAGTTATGTGATGAGTATGATATCCCTATCGACAATAGACTCATTAAAATTGATGATATCGTCATTATAACAGATGAGAATGGCGAATATCTAAGTGATATCAGGAATGAACAAGATCAAAAAAATATGGCTGATATTATTTGTCAGAAGGTAAGAATTTTTGCTTTAAATGAAGAATACCATTTGCATGCTTCGATTGCAGGTGGAAGAAAAAGCATGTCATTTTTCTTAGGTTATATTTTTTCTCTATTTGCTAGGCCAGAAGATAAAATGAGCCATGTGCTGGTTGCTCGAAACGATCTCGAGGGTACTAATTTCATGTTTCCACCAAATGTGAAAAAATTTAATGAAAAAACTCCCCCGTCATACGATAAATACGATAAATCAAAACTCGTTCTTACTGAGGAAGAATGTGGAAAACCTATTGTAGAGCTGGCCGATATTCCTTTTGTTCCATTGGGTAATTTTATACCTAATATCCGGATTGATAAAAACATGTCTGCTTCCTCTAGGAATAAAAATAGGAGTTTATTTGAAAACTATACAAAAGAATTGAAAGCAACGTTAGAAGAAAATATTGAGTTGAAATATGATCCTGTCGCTAAAAAAATATATATAGGTGAAGATGAATTATATTTAAATCCTTTTTGTTATGCTTATTATTCGATATTGATTGAGGTGTGCAAAGAAGGTAAGGAGTATATTTTCTCACAAGAAAGATATTGGAATGAAAATACATGGAAGTCTAACGGAACTGATCAAAGTATAGACAATGTTTTCTATGAAAGATTAAGAGATAAGTTTATAGATAAATATCCGAATGGAAATAAGCTCAAAGATGAATCTGGAACAGGTCAAGCCAAAATAAACAACTTTATCAAAGCCAATATAGATAATGAATATATTGCGAAAAATATGAAAATAAAGATTGATGAAGATAACGATAAAATAAAAGAATATAAGATATTTAATGAAATAAAGAATTTATCCGATACGATAAATGACAATATTAGAAAAAATATTACTTTGTCACAATCTAACTTTGATCTTGTTAAAGCTTCATCAGCAACAGTTAAGGTGGAAGGAAAAGATGAGAAGACTAGTCGTTCTTACTTAAAAATTAGCAAAGATAAAGTTGTCATTGGTTAAAGCCTTGGGAAGGGCTTTGTTGCGTAATTAAGTTTAGAGATAGAGCCACCCCGTTTCGCGTATTTCTTAGTCAATACGACAAGTTTCAGGGGCGTTGTTGCCTAAACCAGTTGAACCTTTTTCAAGTTCTTCGATCTGATCCTTTGTAATGGTTAGAAGGGCGGTGATATGGGTAAAGTGAAAAAATAAAATCACTAATTGGGCAGAGTACAATAAGGCTCTTTGCAAACGTGGTTCGGTTACGTTCTGGATAGATGACTCAGCCATAGATGCATGGCAATGCAAAACTCATCATGGTAAGCGTGGTAGAGGCTTCCAGTACTCAGATACAGCGATTGAAACTGCCTTGATGATTAAGGGCATCTTTTCGCTGCCATTACGTGCCCTTCAAGGCTTTATTGACTCTATCTTTGAGCTATTGGATGTTCCGCTGACATCCCCTGATTACACCTGTATCAGTAAACGTTCAAAGACAGTTCAGGTCAAATATCGTAATAAATCCAGAGGAGCTATTCGCCATATAGCCATTGATTCGACTGGTCTTAAAGTCTTTGGCGAGGGTGAGTGGAAAGTGAAAAAGCATGGTGCAAACTGCATTTAGCTGTTGATGTAGATACTCACGAAACGATTAGTGCGGAAGTCAGCCTTGTAAATGTTGGCGATAGTGAAGTGCTACCGACGTTGCTCAATCCACTACGCAGAAAGGTCATAGCCGTATCTGCAGATGGAGCATATGACACTAAAAACTGCTATGAGACTCTGAAAAATAAGGGCTGTACTCCGCTAATACCGCCTCGAAAGAATGCGGCGCTTTGGGAAGATGGGCATCCCAGAAACGAAGCCGTAGAGGCTCTGAAAAATGGAACAATAGCGGAGTGGAAATCGGAGTCTGGTTACCACTATCGCTCAATATCTGAGACCGCAATGTCTCGATATAAAGGACTAACCAGCGGTAAATTGAGCTTGAGATGTTACAACGCTCAAGTGGGAGAAATCATGGCGAATGTCAAAGCTATAAACAAAGTCATAGGACTAGGTATGCCTGTTAGAAGCTAACGGCTAGTCATATATGGCTTCGTTGATCTTCAAGCTGAT
>NZ_JBFRKQ010000047.1:0-63901 GCF_041469505.1 Vibrio sp. 10N.286.49.E11 | reverse complement strand
GCGATGAACCTATTTTTACTCCTCAAAAATGCGCCGAAATTAAGCGATAAGCAGTCAGATAGGCTAGATGATTTACTTGAAAGCAATAAGACTCTTTGTACGATTTATATGCTCAAAGAGCAGCTTCAAGCCTTATGGGATGAACGTAATTTTGACCTGATGATCGCAGCTCTTGATGCGTGGTGCCAGCTTGCTAAAAAGACGAGGATCTTATCTCTCATCAACTTCGCAGACGCGCTTTGGGAGAGAAGAGTTGGGATCTGCAATTATGCAAAATATAAGCTGACGAATGCCCGAGTGGAAGCAGGGAATGTATCGATAGGTCTTCTTAGACGGCGAGCCCGAGGAGTAAGGGATACTGATTACTTTAAATTGAAGATTAGACAAACATCAATCCTAGAAACTCACTCTACCATTTACCCAGAAATCAAGCTCATCTAAGCGGAGAAGAGCCACTCAGCTTATGCGAAACATGTAGATTAGAGCACTGAATCTACATGATTTCTGTCCAAAAGTAAGCTGAAGTCTGAGGGCTTATTGGCAACTTATTTCGTTCTTGTAAAACTAACCGTATCCATTGAACGTGGGCACAGCATGGGCACGAAAGGAACTAATTGTGCCTAACCAGACAAGAGTCAGCTGAAACAAAACCATTGAGGCTGATACGAAATGAATAACTATGCAAATGTGAGAGGTGCAAAAAAGCCCACGCTAGGTGGGCTTTTTGCTTGTTCAGAAAGAACGAATTTGGTGCCCGCTACTGGACTCGAACCAGTGACACCTTGCATGTCATGCAAGTACTCTAACCAACTGAGCTAAGCGGGCGATGTTCTAATTTCTTATTACTACCATTGTGACAAACTCAATAGTTATGCAATAAAAACAAATAAGGAATGGTGCGTCCGAGTGAACTCGAATCACCGACCCCCGCCATGTCAAGGCGGTACTCTAACCAACTGAGCTACGGACGCATTCCCTTAGAACGCCTACGATGATATCCATGATAAACAGATGGTGCAAGTATTAACTGGCATCTTGCGATTCGTTTGCTCACTTTGCAATCAAAGACATAACAACATGTCGATTTTACACCCAGATTATCGTCAAACCGCTGAAAAACAAAGTTTAGTTAGAAAAAATTCTAATCCTTGATGACAACCAATTAACTAACCTAATGTGTTCAATTTGGGATTTTTGTTGTCTATACCGTTTTTCTTGGCCTTTACAGTAACCATACAGGTATAGATCAATGCCTATATTTAGTGTCAAAAATTTTGCTTGCCCATTGGGTTACCGTAGTATTTTGATCATTATAAGTGAAAGGCACGCAGAGGCTTTGTAACTCACTGAAATACATCATTCATAAAAATCACCACGATTTTGTAATCGTCGTCATCGAATTACTAGGCCGCAATGACTAAATTCGGATTTTTCATATAAAGTGGCCGGGTTATTACCAACATACATAAATACGATAGCACTCTATAGTCGAAAAACATCAGCTACAATTAATCTCCCTCAAGAGCAACAATCTATAAGCAATTCAAAACCCAACCCCACACATCATAGCTATTTTGAATACATACAGCACAGTAATACATAATGAAATTTGCATAATGGTAAAGCGCGCCTATATTCATAATCTGTAGGAATCAATAATCTAAATTCAATGCTATACGTGAATTTATGGTTTACGATAAATACAAGTGTGAAAAATAGGGAATAAATTATGAAAAAATCACATATCGCCATTGCAGTGGTGAGCATACTATCGACATCTGCCGTATCGGCGGCGACCATTTATGAGACAGATGAAACAGTATTCAATATCGGCGGCCGCGCAGAAGTTCGAGGGAATTTCTCTGATGCGAATAAAAGTGCTGGTAATAGTAGCACCTATAGTGATAGATCACGTGTCCGCTTAAGTGTCGATGGCACACAAAAAGCGTCGGACGATGTTTCCTTTTTTGGGAAATATGAATTCGAACTAACAGAGTCTGAAGATGGCGCATCAGATGATATCGGCATTAACACTCGATTCTTATATACGGGTGTTCAAACCAATCACGGTAACGTCTATTATGGCCACCAAAATAATGCCGTTACCTACTTAACCGATTGGACGGATATGGCTGAAACCTTCAGCGGCTATATCAATGAATACACGGTGTCGACTGCTGATCGAGCAAAAAATGTTTTACGTTATGAACTGACAAGCGACAAAATCACCTTTCAAATTGATGGCAATTTCAATTCAGATAGTGAATCAGCACAAAGTGACGGCTTCGGTGCAGTTGTCGCCGGCAGCACTTCGATTGGGTTAGATATTGGCGTCGGTTATGCGTCAAGTGATGAAACCTATGGCGTTGGGACAGATACAGAAACTTCTGATGCCTATATTGGTGCGGTTAAGTACACCAACGATCAGGGGGTTTGGTTCGCCGCACTCTATCAATTTGGTAGTATTTCAGGTCTAGGCGTAAAAGATTCAGACTACGATTCTGCCGATGCTTACTTGGGATACTCGTTTGGTGCCAACACCGTCAACCTGACCTACAGCTACTTTGAAGCTGACGATATTGCAGATTACGACATTAACTTTATCGGTCTAGAATACGCACGTTATATTGGCGATGTGGCCTTCTTTGGTAGTTATAAGTTTAACATGTTAGACGAGGGCGAAGGTGGGCAAGGCGATAACGACGAAGATGAGCTACAGCTCGGTATGCGTTACGCGTTTTAGTCTAAACCAATCCACTTAATATTAGTAAAGCCGAGCATAATCAATGCTCGGCTTTTTAGTTTGTATAACTTATTCGTATCTAAGCGATTGAATGGAGTCCAACCGGATGCATTACTATCGATACCAACTATTCTTCAACATCGAATACAACGTTGTAGTTTTCGGTATAGGTGCAGTTTGGCTGGCGGCTACAAGTGAAGAAGCGTCGGCCTTTGTAATCGCCTTGGCTTGCCAGTTTGATGATCATTGGGCTACCACACTTCTTACAAAATCGCACTTCTTTTGATGGCTCGATTAAATCGATGTGTGCTGCCAGTAACCTCTTCAAACGGCTCACTTGGTAGCTGTGTTTAATAGATGCACCAATCAGAGGTAAACCTGCCGATTTACACACGTGAATTAGTAGCTTTTCGCGATCGACTTTCCCTTTATTGAGCTCTTTGCCGTTATCAAGTTCGATAATAACGCGGGGCTCTAGCGTTCGCGGGTCGCAAACAACAAAGTCGAAGTAACTACGTGAGATCTTGTTGTTGGCGATAAACCAATTCTTCTTATTGTTCGTCTTAGCAGGAACAAGTACGTTCGACATGCTGACTTTAGCAAACACTTCCCCATGGTTGCCCACAGCTGATTTTAGCGCATTATAGAATGTCGCCTGTTGCGCCGACATCAACGCGCCTTTCTTCTGATAAGCGTGGTCTTTGGTGTCATCGTGTTTCACCACATACTTTTGAATAAAGTAAAAGAACACAACCAGAACAATTACAACGATAAAGATATTAGTCATTTTCCAACACAATCAAGTCTGTATAGGGATTAAGAGAGTAGCTAGCGTATGTAGAAAAGCATCACCTGGCAAGCAAAAGAGCGAGAGTCGCCAACCAGAATCACGACCTTTGAGCGCAGTGCCCAACGAGAGGTCGCTCCTTCGCTAGACACACCTCTCTTATTTTGATAATTAAATCATCAATTACACTCTAGATTGATTTAGATCAATTTACCTAGATTTGTGATCAACTAGTCTGAAAAACGTTAGGCAAATGTTAATAAGGAAATTGATATGGAACTTAAACAAGACCCAAGATGTTATACCGACGTATGTGTAGATGGTAAATGGTTCCACTATGACCACTGCGGAACCCAAGCCTACATGTTAAAGGGAGGAGCTTCGGCTGTGATTGAACTCGCTAGCGAACCAGCGACAGAAGGCGAATTGGTTGAAATGCTTCAAGGTGTCGCTAAGTAACCCACCAAGCCAAATCACAGTATGAATTAAGCGAATAAGAGTAAATAGCCGTATTAGTTCAGATAAGCACTCTTATTCGCTTAGTTATTGAAGTTCAGGTTTCTTGATTGCAGGGGATTAACTAAGTTTAGGAACTCAAATGATAACGACTTTATTGCGCCCTGACTGCTTAGCTTGATACAAAGCATCGTCTGCCGATTTCAAGTGTTTCTTATAGGTACGGCTATTCAACTGTTGCTCCGTTAGATGAGTCGTCGCACCAATCGATGTGGTTAATTCTAATGGGCCAGAATGCGTTTCAATCGCTCGGTCAGCGATCGCTTGTCTTATCAGTTCAAGCTCTTTATTAGGATCTTGATTCCCAGCCAGCAACAAAACAAACTCTTCCCCACCCCATCTTGCCACTACATCGTTTGTTGATAAGATTTTCTCTAAACGCTTAGCGACTTCCACCAGCACTTGGTCACCAATATCATGCCCATAAGTGTCATTAACTTGTTTGATGCGGTCTAAATCTAGAATAGCGAGCGTATACCCAACGACGACAAATGATGTGGCATCGGCTGAGTTAACCGTTGCTCTAAGTAACGCCTATTGTATAAGCCTGTCAGTTCGCATCTTGTTGATTGCTTAAGTAGTTCTTTGTTGGTCTTCTGGATCGAGCGTAACCCTATCAATAGTAACGTGGCGCTTATCATCACCATGATACCCAAAGCGACGACGATTCGATTCCGTAATTGCTGCTTATCTAATGTCAGCTCACCCAACTCTTTTTCTGCGTTAAGCAGTTCGTTTTCTTGAGCTAATGATGCCGTAGCGAAATCTTGCTCGAGTAAAAAGATATCACTCTGGCGCTTATCAAATAGCAGCGCTTTATTACCCTTGTAATAGAGCTTGAAGTAGCGAAGTGCGTTCTCGCTGTCGCCTCTTGAATCATAGTATTCAGCAAGTGTTCTTAAGCCGAGGACCTTCCAGCTGCGAGTCCCCACAACATCGAACATTGCAGACGATCGCTTTAGATCAGCAAAAACAAAATTATCTCGGTTCAAACCAATGTTCGCTAAGGCTCTATTTAGGTAACACTGCCCCAATTGAAGTGTGTATTTGTCCACGCCTGGGTATCTAAGACACAAGTTTGCGACTTGTCGTGCTGACTCAAAGTTCTTTTCCGCCAACAACACATCACTCTCTGCTTTTAATAGGATGATTTTGTATCGTTCACTCACGTTATCGCCATTTAGCTTAGCCGCACTTTGATATGCTTCTCGGCCTTTGACTAAATCACCACTGCGCAGATAAGCAAAAGACTCATTCACATGCAGCACGCCGATGGTAGACGCTTCGAGTAGTCCACTCTTGTAATAGAGCTTTTTGGCTCTTTTAATCAGCTTGAGCGCTTTAGGCCAGTCTTCCAAATAGATATAAAGCAGTGCCATATTTGACACTAACTTGCTGTTGTAGATGTGATGAGGGTACTTCTTACCAAGGTCTAAACCTTTATGGAAAAAGTATTGAGCTTCAGGAAAGTCATTGCGGATGTTATTGATGACACCAGCCGTGTTATAGGCCTTAATCAACAACTCTTCATAGTGAAGCGATTCTGCGATATCTATCGCTGTTCTGATTTGGATTTCAGATTCCGCTAGCTCACCCTTACTGATGTATTCAATCGCCAATTCAACGAGAGATTGGGCCTTTAGCCAACCCATATGTTCGTGTTGTGCGAGTGCTTTAATCTGCCTGACGTATTCGGAAACCGCTTCGGTATCCAACTTATGTTGCGCGAGGTTGGACAAAATCATCAATTCGTAAGCACGATAGATGGCTTTATCTTGGTCTGGGAACTTGGCTTGGAGAGCCTCAAGTTGTTGGGAAGCTAAATTAGGGTCACCGCGAGATACATCGAGAATATCGATCAACGCAGATCCATATTGAGATAGTGATAACTCTTTCTCTGGACTATAAACACTCGGGTTTTCAGGGCGAATATGCTTTAAATCGTCGTCATAAGTTGGATAGAGCAAATACAGCCCCAGCACAATACTCATCAGCACCACGAAAAGGAATGAACCTAACACATTGTTTCTATTCATTTATCAGGGCCATTATTGATTGAATTCCAATTTTATTGACGTTTTTTTAAGAGCGGTCAAACATTATACCCGACAGATATACAGATTAAAATCCTGCGCACTGGTGGATCTGAATTGGGTTTTTCTCATTAATTAGAATAATCAGGCAACTTTCTTGATTTAACTCAGACAATCATCTACCTCATTGGCGTTATAGTGATTTTCCTGTTCCTACCTCCGCGGCTTCTTTTTGAACAAGCGGAAGCATAATGAGAATTAACAATGACCCAAATTAATGAACAACGTCTTGTAGAACATTTCTGCGATCTAGTGAAAATTGATAGTGAATCTCGTAACGAAAAAGCGATTGCTGAAGCTTTGGCTGAGCAACTCGGTGAACTAGGTTTTGAAGTTCACAAACTGGCGGTTCCTGAAGAAGTGTCTAATGGTTTCAACATCTACGCTCGTCTAGATGGCACTCTTCCAGGTAGCACAGTGTTCAGCTGCCACATGGACACAGTGACGCCAGGCATCGGCATTGAGCCAATCATCGAAGACGGTATCATCCGTTCAAAAGGCAACACAATTCTAGGTGGTGACGACAAGTCTGGTATCGCAGCTATCATGGAAGCGGTTCGTTGCATTAAAGCTGAAGGACAAGAGCACAAAACTATCGAGATTGCATTTACTGTATTCGAAGAAGGCGGTCTGTTCGGCTCTTTGAACTTCGATATGTCTTACATTCAATCTGAGCACGCAATCGTACTTGATACAGGCGGTCCAATTGGCACTATCGTAAACGCAGCGCCTGGCCAGCAGAAGATTGTTGCTAAAATCAAAGGTCGCCCTGCTCACGCTGGTTTAGCACCAGAAGAAGGCATCAGCGCAATTCAAGTTGCTGCAGACGCTATCACTAAGATGAACCTACTTCGTATCGATGAAGAAACGACAGCAAACGTTGGTATCGTTGAAGGTGGTCAAGCAACTAACATCGTAATGCCAGAGCTTAAAGTCGTGGCTGAAGCACGTTCTCTAAACGGCGAAAAGCTAACGGCTCAAGTTGAACATATGATCTCTACATTCCGAGAAAGTGCTAAGCAGTTCGGCGCTGAAGTAGAAATCGAATCAACTCGTGCTTACGATGCATTCGTTATTGCAGACGATCATCCGCACATTCTTTCTATCAAATCGGCGTTTGAGAAGCTTGGCGTCACAGCGAACACTAAACGCACTGGCGGCGGTAGCGATGCAAACAACTTCAACGCAAAAGGCCTGACAACAGTTAACCTTTCTACTGGTATGGCGAAAGTTCACACCACTGAAGAGTACATTGCAGTGAAAGACATGGTCGCAATCACTGAGTTTGTTGTGGCTTACGTAACGCAATAATCGAATCCATTAGTTGGGTAGTCACTTCTATCTAGCACAATGAAAAAAGCCGAGACATCATCACGATGCTCGGCTTTTTGTTGTTTAGGTGAACATAGAAGGTCGAACCTAAAACCCTCTACGCTTCCAGAATTGGCCTTCGTCTTTTGCTACTAGGTCGAATGTCTTGTCGGCGATGATGTTGCCTTTTAGCTCAACCGTCATGCGCCACTTTCCTAGCTTGTTCGAGACAGGAGCCCAGATAGTGTCACCTAAGTAGAAATCCCAGTCATTGTTACCGACATACTCCTCACCATCAAACGGTTCGAGCACTTCACCTTTGTCTGTGGTGATGTTTGGGTGATAAATGCAGTAACGGATCTTCTCACCTTTGGCTTTTTTGATATTCAGGATATAGCCAAACTCTACGTCGATTTCAGCATCAACGGTGGTGGTGAACTCTTGGATTTTTGGAAGATCTTTAGATTTTGAATCCCATGTGGAATAGATACCATAAGAAGTCATGTCGACCACAACAGAGCGCTTTGCCATTTCAATCGTTACCTTGAAGTTGTTCTATTAATTTAATTCTATTTGCCATTCAGCCACGCAAGCAGAAGAAGAACGAGGCTATTCTTGCCAGTCTTTCGCCATACGCTTAATTACTGAAGGTTCAATGTCGTGAATAGTGCCATATTGCTCTCGGCACACTTCGATAATTAATTCTGCTTTATATTTGAGTGCAAGTTGGCGGTAGGCTTTCATTTCCCAATGCTTAATAAAGGTATTCGAAACAACCACATCAAACCCTTGCTTTAAGCCGTTTTCAGCTGTGTTTTGACACCACTGATGAGCTTGTTGCAGCTGCCTAGGATCAAAATGGTACTCACCTTGCTCATTCACATAATACATATCGGCTTCGACATGCAATGCATCGTAGGTTTTTGCTTTTGTTGATTTGCCAGAACCGGGCAACCCTCGAATGAGTATTAACTTCATCTGTCACTGTACAGGCTAATTTGAAAACATGAGTTTATCGTAAATAGTAACGAGTTGCTCTGATAACTGCCTCTGCTCAGCATACGAAAACCAAGTACTTACACACGACTCAGACAATCACTGAATACAATGAGACTCCCCTCGAAGCGCGTGGATTGCTTCTGATAGAAAACACAAATAATTTACATCTATCCATTTTGCATATCGACAAGCGTATCAAACTACTATAGATTTAGATGTATAGACGTCTACATATCTAGCTTAGGGAGAAAGCTGTGCCTATTCGCATTCCAGACCAATTGCCAGCATCCGATGTTCTTCGTGAAGAAAACATCTTCGTTATGCCGTTATCAAGAGCATCGACACAGGAAATTCGTCCACTTCGAGTCTTGATCCTCAACCTAATGCCGAAGAAGATTGAAACTGAAACTCAATTTTTACGCCTACTATCGAACAGCCCATTGCAAGTGGATGTAGAGCTGCTGCGCATTGATGACCGACCAAGTAAAAACACACCGACTGAACACCTTGATAACTTTTATCGCCAATTTGAAATGGTCAAAGGCAGAAACTTTGATGGATTGATCATCACTGGTGCGCCGCTTGGCTTGGTTCAATTTGAAGATGTGATCTACTGGGACCATCTGAAAACCATCATGGAATGGGCAAACAAGCACGTTACTTCAACTCTATACGTGTGTTGGGCAGCTCAGGCTGGTTTGAAATTACTCTATGATTTGCCAAAACGCACTCGAAAAGAGAAGCTGTCTGGTGTTTACAACCACGAGATACATAACCCATACCACCCTATTTTACGTGGCTTCGACGATACATTCTTGGCTCCGCACTCTCGCTATGCGGACTTCTCTCAAGAGTACTTAGCGGAACATACTGACCTTGATGTTCTTGCGACTTCTGATGTTGCGGGCGTATACCTAGCGGCGACCAAAGATAAACGAAACGTGTTTGTAACGGGTCACCCTGAGTACGACTCTCACACACTTCACAATGAGTACATTCGAGATTTGGGTGAAGGCATGGAGCCTGTGATACCAATCAACTACTACCCGAATAACAATCCAGACAACAAACCGGTTGCAAGCTGGCGCAGCCACGGACACTTGTTGTTCTCAAACTGGCTAAACTACTGCGTTTACCAACAAACGCCTTACGATCTGGATCATTTCAGCGAAGACAACTTTACCAAAGACGATTAAGTTCTTTCTTCCGATTCACAAACACATAAACCGTGTTCAGTATGTTGTTGATAAAACGACGAATTGGACGCGGTTTTTTTATGGTGTGTGGGTCGCATTCCATGATAGATTTACGACTTCAATGGGTTTGATTTCATATGATGGGTTGGTGTTCATAAGGAGCTTCACATGCCTGCCAAGCTATCATTTTCAAATCCGATTTCGTTGTCCCGCCCTCTTTCGTTATCAAGTGTGGTACTACTTGCCTCGCTTTCGTTGGTCGGTTGTGTCTCTGTTACTGAAGGACCGCCAAAGATTGAAAGTGATCCTATCGCGATGTCTGAATCTCGAATCGAATTAGGTTTGGGCTATATGGGACAAGGTAATATGGTAAGAGCACGTGAAAACCTTGAGCTCGCGATTAAACACGCACCTAGCTACTACCGTGCTCGGCTTTCAATGGCGCATTACTACGAACAAGTGGGCGAAGTAGACGAAGCGAGAACCACTTACCGCAAAGCACTCAGTCTTGATTCAAGAAACGGTAATGTATTGAACAACTACGGTACCTTCTTGTGTAAACAGGGCGAATACGAGCAAGCTGATAAATACTTTAATCGCGCTATCGACCAACCTTACTACTACTTGGTGTCTGCAAGTTATGAAAACGCGGCGTTTTGTGCATTTAAGGCTGGCAATACAGACCAAGCGAAGTACTACTTCAGCAGAGCGATTGACCACGATCCAAACCGCGTAAAATCAATACTACAGTTATCAAAAATTGAAGTAAGTGACGCCGATTACAACGAAGCTCGACTTCGTTTATTCAAATTCCACCAGCGTTATGGCTATCAAATTCCATCGCTTCAAATCTTGGTCGATCTCGAAAACAAAGCCGGTAACAGAGCTCTTGAGAAGAAATATCAGAGTAAGTTAGATGAGTTGCTTTCTGCTTAGCTTATATGCAAAACACTAAAAACGGGCTTGTTGCGTAAACAACAAGCCCGTTCGTATTTCTGCTTAGTATCTTAACTAAGTACAGCCACTATTTTAGCGCGATCCACTCTTGTCTTTGCTCGTCGTCCATAAAGGTCCATGCGATAAAGCGACTTACCTTCTGGCCTTGTGACATCTCGACGACTTTCACTTGTTTAGCTCGCAGCTTACCCAGTTCTGAACGAACCATATCGACGTTGTCTTTCTTAGAAATCAATGTCGTAAACCACAAAACTTGAGTAGCAAAAAGTTGACTCTCTCTTGCCATCTTCATAATGAAAGCGGCTTCACCACCTGGGCACCAAAGCTCGGCTTTTTGACCACCAAAGTTTAAGGTTGGTTTAGCTTGCTTAGTTGATTTATCTAACTTAACTGGCTTCTTGTTCGTTTCAGGCTTGAATGACTGACCGGCTTTCTTAGCACGGTTCGCCGCTAGATTATCCAGTTTACGTTGTGACCCCTTTTCAGCCTCTTCAAGAGAGCTGTGGAATGGAGGATTACAAATAGTGACATCGTAACGTTCATTATCCTTAATCACGCCCTTAAAGATAGATTCAGAGTCAGCTTGTAGGCGAGCGCGGATCTTACCTTTTAGATTAGGGTTGCTTTCCGCTATGAAGTTCGCTGTTTTGATGGAGACTGAATCAACATCTGTCCCTGTACAACGCCACTTATACTCTGTCGCACCAATGATTGGGTAGATACAGTTTGCACCGACACCAATATCTAATGCTTTCACAGACGCGTGGTTATAGGGTTCACCTTGGCCATCGCTATTAAGGATGTCGGCCACTCTGTGAATGTAGTCTGCACGACCAGGAATTGGCGGGCACAAGTAACCAGCAGGAATATCCCAATGTTTAACGCCATAGTGATGCGCCAACAAAGCTCTGTTGAGTAGCTTAACAGCCAATGGATCAGAGAAATTAATGGTGTCTTCGCCAACCGGATTCTTGATCAGATGCTCTTTTAGCTCAGGCAAGGCTGCAACTAGTAACTCGAAGTTATAGCGGCCAGTGTGCTGGTTTCTTGGGTGTAATCCACCTTGAGGTTTTTCAGCCGAGCGTCTTTTCTGAGCTGCGTTCTTGTTAAAAGCCGTTTTATTGAAAGAACCCTTATTCGATGATCCTTTATTGGCACCCGGTTTACCTCTGCTATCTTTTGCAAAAGGTCGCTTTGCTTTGTTATTGCCCGCGCCTTTAGGTGCACTATTCTTGCGGCTTTTATCAGATGTGTTCTTTGTAGAAATACGCTTGTCGCTGCTTGGCTTAGCTGTACTTGGCTTAACATCAGCTTGGTTGCCTTTTGTTTTTGCTGATGAAGTGCTGTTTTTCGACAGGCTTAGCGTCGTTCTATTTTGTGATTGGCTCATTGGGCTACTTCTTTAAATCTAAATACATCATGAATAAACGGGCATCCAACTCAAGTTGATGATATTCCGGTTCCATGTGACAGCATAGTTGGTAAAAGGCTTTGTCGTGCTCTTTCTCTTTGATATGCGCCAGTTCGTGTACCACCAGCATTCTTAGCAAAGGTTCTGGTGCATTTTTAAAAACACTGGCGATACGAATTTCATTCTTTGATTTGATCTTTCCACCGTGATTCTTAGCAACGTAAGAATGCAGACCTAACGCATTATTGATTAGGTGTATCTTGCCGTCGTAAATCACTTTGCTGATCGGTGGTGTTTTTTTCATGTAGCGATTTTTTATCTCAATCGCATAGTCAAACAGGGCTTTCTCGCTTTTTATTTCATGATTCTTTGGGTAGCGAGCTTCAAACCAAGGCACCAATTTACCCGACTCTACAAGTTGAGTAACAGGATCAAGAATGTGCTTAGGATAGCCTTGAATATAGCGTAAAGAAGGATGCATGCTGAAAGACCGTACAAGTTACACCACGACAATACGTTGTGGTCTTGAAAATTGAGCCGCATAGTGTAACTGATCACACTTTTCTAATCACCTAGGATTCGTTACACTTTAGCGAGATTCACCAAGAGAATGAAAAAATGAAACGTGTTGTATTGTACGTCGCAGACAAATGCCCGCACTGTAAAGATGCCCAAAGGTATTTAGACTCTAAGAAAATTGTTTACCGCCTGACGAATGCAAAGATGCAGCGTGGCCGTAAAGAATTGCAAGCAATGGGTGCTCGTTCTATCCCCGTGCTTAAAATCGGCGATCAAGTGATGGTCGGCTGGAATCAGAAGAACTTCGATAAGATGTATAACTCAAAGAACACTTAACGTGATCTAAGATACTTATATTTCTACAAACAAAGCCCGAATGTCCAACCTAGGATGTTCGGGCTTTGTTTATTTAAATCTTACTAAATCACACATACCGCTTAACGAAATCAATAAAGGTTCTGTCAGCTTTCGACAAATACCCTTCCTTTCTCCAGGCCAACGATAGATTCAGTTTTACAGGGTCTTTAAATGGCACGCCTATCACGTCTTTCTCATATTCCGTCACTAAGCTCAACAGCGCGGTGATCGCAAACTCTTGTTTAACGATAGAAAGAATCATCGGGAGCAAGTTGGTTTCAAACGCAATGGTCATATCAAGATCGTACTTCTTACAGGTCGCATCAATAAAATCGCGGTGGAAATAGCCCGATTTAAACATGATCAGCTCTTGAGCAAAGAATTCTTCAAAGGTCATCGAAGGCTGTTGTGCTAGCGGATGCTCCTTACCGACAACGGCGACCATCTCAGAACTTAACAGATGATCCGTTTCCAAATCATCTGGAACGTTCTCATGATTAATTACGCCAATATCGAGTTCGCCGTTTAACAGCATTTCACGAATAGATGCGGTGCCTGCATCAATCAAGGTCAACTTTAGGTTTGGGTATTGGCTTTTAAATGCCATCACTACTTGGGGGAAAAAGTAACTGCCCATCATACTTGGAGCGCCTAATCGAACCTCGCCTTTTTCTAGCCCCTTTAGTTCATTCATCGCGAGCTGAGCATCATCAAACTGCTGGGCGATTCGCTTTGCATGCTCAAACAGTACTTTGCCCTCCTCCGTTAAAGTGACGGATTTATCGCCTCGACGAAATAGAATCAACTCTAGTGTCTGTTCTAGTTTTTTAATGGAGATACTCAATGCAGGCTGTGCGATATGCAGCGCTTTGGCCGCCTGGGTGAAGTTACCAAACTGAGCAACAGCCAGAAAATGTCGAAGTGGTTTTGATTCAAGCATGGCGATATATTTAATATATAGAGGTGATATTTTTAATATATTTCTTTAATCACACCTGTACTGATAACTTGTTCACAAATAGCTTACTAACTCGCGCAGGCACAACGTAAATGTTTGATAAAGGCAGTCCTCAATACAAACGTATCACTCAATCATTGGCGATTGGTTCATTTATCATTTTCTGTAACCTTTACCTCTTTCAGCCTATCTTGCCGCACATGGCGGAGCACTTCCAAGTATCTGAAACTCAGATCAACTGGTTATTTGCTGCTACAACACTCGGCCTTTCGATTAGCTTGGTACCTTGGGCAATTGCCTCTGAAACCTTTGGTCGTAAACCCATTATTCTGTTCAGTCTGTTCGCTATCCCATTAATAGGGTTAAGCATGGTGTTCACGACTACCTTGTTGCAACTCGTGATTGCCCGCGCATTTATGGGCATCGCTGTGGCGGCGTTTGCTGGTGTGGCGGTTGCCTATATGGTTGAGGAGTTAACACCCAAAGCATTTGCTGTCGCGATTGGCGGCTATATTGCAGCCAACTCACTAGGTGGAATATTCGGGCGTGTATTGGGTGGCTTGATTACGGATTATTTTGACTGGCACGCAACGGTTTTGTTTTTCGTTGTCGGCTCTTTGCTTGGCGCACTCTATATTGCGTATAGCCTGCCTGACCAACAAAACTTCAAACCTCAGAAAGGGTTGTTCTTTCATCATAACCGCTCGGTTGTGATGCACTTAAGAAACCGTACCTTGTGGCTCGCGATGTTGATTGGTGGCGCTAACTTTGCCCTGTTCGTTAACTTGTATTCAGTAATGGGCTTCAGGCTAGTATCTGCGCCTCACTCGGTACCCGTTGGTTTAGCTTCACTGATATTCCTATGTTATCTGGCCGGAACGGTAAGTTCTAAGCTATCCAACAAATGGACACTTCGCTTTGACCCGTTAAGCGGAATATTGATGGGCGTGTGTATTAGCTTAATCGGAATGCTAATTTCTGCCGTCGACAAAGTTCCGTTCATGCTAGCAGGCTTGTTATTGATAAGTGGCGGCGCGTTCTTCGCCCATACCCTTGCCTACTCTTGGGTAAGTCAAAAAGCACCGAGCGCTAAGGCAACGGCAACCGCTCTTTACTTAGTACACTATTACATAGGCGGGAGCTTAGGTGGTTTCTTACTCTTATATTGTTGGCAGCTGTTCGGTTGGAATGGCGTGATTGCGGGCGGTTCAATCTTCTATGTCGCGATATTTGCTTGGGTCTACCAGTTGAAACAGCTACAAGTATCGGCGTCTAAACTTGCACAAGCATAAGTACGACTAAGGTTGTAACTCAATTATTGCTTTTGATTGACGTCCGTTCTGATATCCTACGCAAAATTTCATTTCGGAACCTGTTATGTCGAACACTCAAAGCACAGATCTTCAAACCATCCACGACCAAGTAAAACAGTGGTTAGACGATGTCGTTATTGGCCTAAACCTGTGCCCATTCGCAGCCAAGCCACAACGTAATAAACAGATTAAGATCTTTGTGAGTGAAGCAAATACGGAAGAAGCGTTGTTGCAAGACATCATGACGCATTTCGTAGAGTTAGATAACACGCCAGTCGCGGAATTAGAGACGACTTTGGTTGTTGTACCTAACATGCTGCAAGATTTCTTCGACTACAACATGTTCATTGATTGGATTGAAGCGTTGATCAAGCAAGAAGATTGGGAAGGCGTTTACCAAGTAGCAACCTTCCACCCAGACTATTGTTTTGGTGGTGCGGATCCAGAAGACGATGAAAACCTAACGAACCGTTCTCCGTACCCGGTTTACCATTTGATTCGTGAAGCGAGTATGGAAAAGGTACTGAAGCACTACCCTAACCCTGAAGCGATTCCTGATACTAACATCGCGAGAGTCGAGTCTTTAACGCCAGAAGAACGCCGTAAACTGTTCCCTTACTTGTTTAGCTAATAGTTCAGTTAATCGCTAACAAGGTGGCTCATATTCCTGAGCGCTCTTGATGATATGGACGAGAAATGAACTGATCTCGTCCATTTTGTTTCGCAATGTACAGACACTCATCGGCAACTTTGATTAGCTTATCTAACGCCGACATCCTTTCCCCTTTGCTATCCCCTGTACTCAACTCAAAATGACACGCACCAATTGATATAGTGACTGGCTTTCTATCAAGCGTGATTTTCTTCATCTCTTGCAAAAGAGTCATGAACTTATCTTCAACACAACTTGGTGTTTTATTTGGATACCAAAGAATGAACTCTTCACCACCAAAACGCGCCACAAATTCACCCTCTTGAGTGTTATTGCTCAGCACGTTCGCCACTTTCTTTAAGACAACATCACCCATTTGGTGGCCATAGGTGTCGTTGACCTGTTTAAAGAAATCGATGTCGACAACGGCCAAGGTCCCCTTTCCTAAAGATCCTTTTAACTGCTCCACTTCCGCATTCAATGTTTTGAACAAACAGCGTCTATTTGGCAAGTGTGTCAGAGGATCGTACAGAGCTTGATACTCCAATTTCTCATTCAGTTCTTTTAGCTTTCGTTCTTGCTGTCTTCTAACCAGTTCCACTTCGATCCATGATGCCATTAGTCTCATCACGTCGACATCGAACTCTTTAAACTCACGATGATAGGGCGCTGGACTTGAAAAGTTTAAGGTGCCATAAAGCTCATCATTAACGAAAATGGGAACCCCAATATAAGACTCCAAGCCAAAAGACTGGTAAGCAGGGTGCTTCGCATACTTATCGTGTTTGCCACAATGCTCAATGCAGATAGGGCCAATCGATTTACAGGTAATTTCGCAATAGGTTGAACGATAATCAAAAGTGTCACCGGTATTGAGTTCTACCCCTTCAGGCGTAACACAATGTTCAACAACGTAAGTATTGCCATCGACTTTCGATAAGATACCAATATCAAGGTTGAAGCGTTCAAGCCCCATAATAAGCAGCTGAGCGATTTGAATATCGAAGCCCTTTCGATAATCATTGGTGATTTGATACAAGCGGCGTATAACAATTTCGCTTTCACTGGCTTGGTTCATAAATGGGATTCCACTACTGCTGACATTAATGGCAACATTAATATTTGGTATATTAAGAAGAGTAAAGTGTAAAAAAACATAATAATCAATTAGTTTGTATGCAAAATACCTCATTGGTCCAATGAATAAAAGTCGACTTCTTCGACTTTGCGTTAGCACCCTATTCCTAGCTTTGGTAAAATAATCCATTAACGAAACAGAATGGATAGGAAAATGAACCTTTCTCAACTAAGCCAAGAAATCTATGATCACCTTTACCGCGACATTGAAGAGTTCCGCAGTACTTTTGATCTGCCTGTTGCTGATCCTGAAACAATGGACGAAAAAGGCGATACGCTACATACCTCTCTAGCGATCGAAGAACTAACAGAACTTGCAGAAGCTGACTCTAAAATCGAACAAGCGGACGCTATTGTAGACAGCGTTTATGTTTTGATGGGACGCTTGGTTCACCTTGGTCAAGCTAAGGTTGAAGACAATCTAGCAATCAGCTACCTGATCGACCTACTGTTGAATGTTTCTAAAAACCGCTCAATTGACTTCTTGCCTTGCTGGGACGAAGTACACTCAAGCAACATGAGCAAAGTGTGTCGCAACGAAACTGAATACGCTGAAACAGAAGCTTTCTATGCTAAGCAGAACATCAAACTGATGGCGGTTCAAAAAGGCGAATACATCATCGCTAAGTGTGCGGAAGATTTCGTATCTGAAGGCAAGACAGTTCGCCAAGGTAAGGTACTAAAATCTGTACACTACCGCCCTGCGAACCTTGAGCCACTAACGGCTTAAGTAAGGTTAAGACTGAAGCGGTTAAAAGCTTCAGCTAACTTGAATAGCAAACGCCACGTTCAAATAACGTGGCGTTTTATTATCTGTCCGTAAATTCTAACTGTGTAGCTAAGCGCTATACCAGTCGTGCCATATGATAAGCCGCCACATATTCGCCATTTCTGAAAGCGAACCCTGCGGACTCTCCTTCAATCACGAAACCAAACTTCTTATACAGACTGATCGCTCTTTCGTTATCGGTATACACCGTTAACTCCATTCGCTTGATGTTAATCCAGTTATCACACAGATCGATTGCTGTTGCGAGCAGTTGACTACCCACACCTTTGCCTAACACATCGTCTTTAACACCCATACCAAATGAAGCAACATGTCGTCTTCTTGGGTTCACACACACTTCCATTCCCAAGTTGCCAACAATCTCATCGTCGATCATCGCGACATACGAGTACACGTTGTCAGGCATATTAGAGATTCGTTTTTGCCAGCTTTCCAGAGATGGATTTGGGAGTTGCAGCGTACCGGTATAAGCATTAGTGCATTCGTAAACTTCTTTTATTCCCTTTGCATCTGACGGTTCAGACCGTCTCACTATAATACTCATCGCAACTCCTACTATTTTCATCGCTAAATATGAAACACATCCTTAATGTGCACCTAAACACACTAACAAATAGTAAATATTTAACAATAGGTTAGATGAACTTATCTTATTGGGCTTAATTGATACTGAGTAAACGCCCTCTCTCAATATCTTGCTCAAGTACCTCCGGTGTCAAGTCACCATGTCCATGGTGATCGTGATTATGGTGATGTCCATGATCGTGGCCGTGTGAATGACTTTGATGTTCCTTTGATCTTTGAGCTAACTTATCTGAATCCAAATAAGTGTCAGTCAAATCAGCACAATAATCTTGAGTCCATAAGCGACGAGCGTCGTCATCACTCATAATTTGCTCCGCTTTAGGACCCAACTTATCCATGTAGTACATCCCCAACTCCTCACCCTCGACATTGGCATGGTTGATAAGGTTCATAAACGCAGGCTCTTGATTCTCATCTGATAGATGACCATTTTTGTAACACACGGTTAGACCAATAATATCGTCGCCAAGTTTCTCTAATTCAGGGTTAAAATGATTGTGACTATGATTATGTTCGGCAGCGGCGACATGCATTGGAGTAAGTAAAACACATGCGATAGCCAGTAGCTTAATGGTATTTTTCATGGGATAGACCTTCTGTATTTTCGAATACAAATTTGATTAGTTGGCTGACTTAGCTTCTTGTGAGATGAGCTAAGTTAAGGGGAACTTCAAGACCATTTCAGCCTGAGTACCCCTCTGTCTCACTACAAATAATCAATATGATTGGATAACGAGGCTCGATATAACGAGCGTTCTATAGACAAAAATCACTTATCAACTACGATTCTTGCTGGTGCGATGGTGTAAGTCATTGGCTTCACCTCCCATTCACCTTTTGCTTCCAATGCAACCGCTAGTGCTTGCGCCTCTTCACATACCTTCGCTGGTTTTCCGTCAGCCCAGTACGATGGACCCGAGGTGTAGCCGCACATCACTGAAAACGTGTGTTGGCCATTCTTTGTGGTGTATTCCGTCATAATGACACCACCTTCTCCATGCGTTATTTTTAGCGAGCCTTCATCGGCGACATGCATTGCATCGGAAGGATTCGGTTTGACATACGTTGTGTAGGTCCCGCCATCAGACATGGATTGGTTGTCATACATGGTGTAGCCTTCTTTTTCTGAAGGTAAGGTCAGTTCGTAGTTAGGATCAATATCCGCTAAACGTTCTGAGTTATTCGTCGCACCAGGTTGATAGTTGTGAGCATTGGATTGTCCGTTAGCGAAAACAGACGCTGACACTAAAGATAGAATGACGACCGCTAAAATTGATTTTTTCATAATGAACTCCAGATATTCTAAGCAAAGATGTTGTAAGCAATAGTTTTTATGATTGAGTAATAGAATGGGTTTATTTACCTAACTTTTTAGGATGTGAGGGCAATATCAGCCCTCACTGCAAATACCCTATTTGTTGTCGGTTCCTGCTCCTTCACCAGGCTCAGTTGGACGGCTTACCGACTTGCGCTCAAGGTTGTGGTGAGCACGCACTCTATCCATGTATTCTTGCTTGGTGTTCATACCTTGCTTCATTGCTTCTGGTACTTGTTCAGCTGGGATCACGATGTCACGGTCGACTGGCCACTCAGTTAACAGCTCTGGGTGGTAGCCTTCTGGGTAGTACAGTTTTGGATCCAACTCTAAATCACGAATCTCTTGTTCTTGTATGTCTTCACGGCTGTTTTTCGGCAGCGGGATTCTAAAGTCAGACCCATCGGCCATATCAAATTGTGGCGCTCGCGCATTCGGGAAATCAGGTAAAATACCTTCACGAACCCACGCATTATCTTTAGTCATGTTAACGACAATGCCATCTGGCGCACCGAAGTGGTAAGGCCCTTGCCAATGGTGTCGAACCTCTGCAACGGTTTCCTCATTGAGATATGGGTCGAATGTCATGTGCGTTGTCATGAACAAGCGCGGTTGTACTTCATTCGCCACATAACCCGCCGCGTACGCTGGTGTATGGTGAGTATCAACGGTGTAACGTGCTAAGAATGGCGGCACACCTTGAATAATCGAAGACACACCGAACGTTTCGGTTTGCAGCTCAGTAATGAACAAGTCTGCACCTTTTGCGTATTTCAAATCCAACTCGGTTGGGCGACCGTCTCCTGTCCAAACAAACGAAAGTACTCGACCGTCATCTTGAGTCCAATTCAAGCGGTAACCAGACGCGCCATCTTTTGCGTGACTGCGTCGCCAGTGAATCACTTCCACATTGTCTTGGTCATAGATAACGCCACCGTCGTCGCGGAAATCAAACTCGTGTACCACTATGTCGTTGCCTGATGGGAACACATCAAATGCATCGGTGTGCCAGTTCAACATTTGCTGCATGCCTTCAATCATATGACGAGTGCCATATTCTGGAGTCGCACCACTCGGGCCATAAATGTTAAGCGGCTTTTCCCAGCGGCCATTCCAACCACCAAATTGATACAGATAAGGTAATGAGCCGTAATGATCTACGTGCAAGTGAGTAATGAAGATATGGTCGAGTTCATTCATCGCGACACCCGCCGCTACGTAGTTCGCAATTGATCCTTCACCTAAATCAAAAACAAAGTTAGAGCCGTTACCCAGTTCTACGTATATCGAGGTGTTTGCCTGCCCCGGGCGAATCATTGGTGATGTCCCCATGAACGTGACACGCATTTCATCCGGTTGAACTTCTTCAGTGCGTGGGAACCAGTTTGCGCCCGACACCATGTGATCGCCATAAGGTGCAATGCCCTCAAACATCAGGCCTTCTTTCCAACCTGAATTGGTTTCTTTGCGATAGTCACCATTGTTTACACCGCCCATTAACACAGAAAGCACTTCTTCTTCTGAAGAGTACAAGTTCCCCTTAGGTTGAGTGCTCAGATACTCTTCAAGGGTTTCACCCTCGTGATATTCAAATTTCTCGAGTTTTTGAATATCAGAGTTAGTCTGCTTGGTGTTGTATTGCATCATTGGGTCAGCAGCAAAAGCGGTGGTCGTGATGATCATTGCTGTAGAGATGATTGATAATTTTGCGAAAGTTCTCATAGTTTCACCTATCGGTCTGAGTATTTAGTAAATGAATGAAGTTCCTTCCTCACTCCGATGCAAACAAGTTTATTAATAAACAGAACCTTGATATATAGTGTAAACTTTACTTAAAACCTCCATTTCATTTATGAGTTAATAACGACTCCACCATGATTTGGATGAGTGGCAATAAGAATAGAGGGAACTGAATTTGGACCTTAATCTACTGACGACATTTTTGGCCGTTTACAAACACAGCTCTATCACCGTGGCATCAGAGCAGCTCGATATTTCTCAACCCGCGGTAAGCGCGGCGATTAAGAGACTCGAAGGTGTCGTGGGCAAGGCTTTATTTGTGAGAGAAGGACGAGGTATCGCGCCCACTGGAGCAGCGGTATCACTCGCTAATAAGATAGAAGACCCATTGAACATCATTGGAACGGTTGAGCAGCAAAAGAATGACCTTAAAGTCTATTGCACAGAGAGCTTGCTTCATTTCGTTAGCCAGGTTGAAGGCGTAAGCTTTACGGAAGCGCCACTCGAAGAGGAAGAACTGTTTGATGCGCTTACTGCACAAAAAGTAGATATCGTCATTGATGTACTTTCGAGTAAGAAACACTCATTGATTGAAGAAACCATCGTCGATGAGGAGCCCGTGTGTCTGACTCGAATCAACCACCCTCGAATTGGTGAGACACTAAGTAAAGAAGAGTATTTCCAAGAGGAACATATTGCGCTCAAGATCAAACGCGCCAACATGAACACGGTCGAGTTTTTATCAGAGAGCGATATCGAGCCGAGAAAAGTCAGAATTGAAACCAGCTCAATTTCAAGCATGCTGATTTTGGCAAGCACGACAGATTATATCGCCGCTTCTACTCGCTCTTTTGCAGAAATGCTTGCACCAGCGCTTGGCTTACGCGTTCACCCTATCCCCATCAAATTAAGACCGATCACGTTTCGAATGCTCTATCACCGCCGCTACGCTAAAGACGAACAGCACATCAAAACCCGTGAAGCAATCAAATCAGCATTAAGGAAACATAAATGAAACTGAGGTTTTAACTAAAGTTAACCCTATTAATATAAATTCAGTTTAATCACATACTCTCTAGCAAGTTAATTCAATAGAACGACACTGGAGAATCCATGAAAAAACTTAACCTTATTGCTCTACCACTTACGTTACTCAGCAGCGCAGCGTTTGCGACTTCGACTCAAGTTTACATCGAACAAAACGTTGCCTCTAATGCTGCTGATAACGGTGTCTACACCACAGAAGCTGGCGCATTAATCGATACCTCAGAAAATGGACAAGTCTATATAGGTTTTGATGACCAGGGTTGGCTAGCCGCGGGTTACGGACACGACTTTCACATCAGCGAATCCTTCACGTTCAACCTATACGGTGAACTCGGTAAATGGGACAACGGTGAAGAGTTATTAATCGAAGGTATTATCGATTATCAAGTGAACGACAACTTCAATGTATTCGGTGGATTGGGATATAACCAGTCAGGGCAAGTACTCGAGAATGTAAGCGACACCACGATCAACACCAATAAGTTCATCGCCGGTGCGGGGTACTCACTCGCAGGCTGGGATTTAGCTTATCAATACACTCACGAAAACAGTGATGGATCCAATGGCGGGTTTACCCACAACGATGACAACGTAATCTTTCATCAAGGCGACTACCGTACCAATGAGCACGAAGTCGTTCTCTCTAAAAGCATCGACGACTGGACACCCTACGTGAAATACACCTATTTCAACACCAACGAAGGTGACCTTTACTTGAACGGCCAATCGATGGGCCCGATCGACAACGACAGCATCATCACACTTGGTTTGTCTTACGACTTCTAAATATCTCAGATTCAATTCTCATAGGCAGATGGATTTGCCCACCTTTCGAGGGCACTACTATGAAAATTACTTCTCAACGTAACAAAGCCATTAATATCGCTGCAGCGATCAGTATCGTTTTGTTTTCTGCGATTCCCACCTACGTAAGTGCTGATCACTTAGACTCCCATTATCTAGAGCCGAGTTATCTAGAAACCAGCTATCTAGACTCCTCCTTCGTCGAATTCATGACACCAGATTTTGATCAGGGGTATCTTAACGATGAGATTAAGCAAAACCTTACTCTGGAATAATTCTTCAACACATTACAAAACGTTATATAGCTCTTGTTTTCTATATAACTCTCATCTTGTTATAGAGCCGTGCTGAGTGATTAAGACTCCGTTCCTGAATCACTTTTTCTAGGCTGATGACATTCAAAACCGCAAATGCAGACGCTAAAAAAGACACCACACTCGTCAAAAAGTGTGGTGTCTTGGTTATTATTGCAAGGCTAATTAACTAACAATAGTTAAGATTAGTTGGCTGGACGCCAAACGCCCCATTTGTCATTTTCGTAAGTCGCTTTAGGGTTAGTACCACCTTGAACCCACCATTGTGCTTTCCATGACTGGTTCGAGTAAGTCACGACTTCGCCACCAAGGTAAGTCGCTGATGAGTCCCACGTACCTGGATCTGGCGTAGGGTCTGGGTCTGGGTCTGGTGTTACGCCACCGTCATCAGCAATTACTTCAAAAGTGAAGGTTTCAAAACTGTCGCTTTCAATCGAGCTAGCCATAAACGATAAAGTTTCGTTTGCAGTGATGCCAGTGGTATCAACTACGATAGAAGCCGTGCCGTTATTTTGAATGCTTACAGAAGTACCTTGAGTTTGAGTCAATGTCGCCGCTTCGCTTGTTGCAATTACAACTTTGTCGCCAGCATTCACTACGTTGTCACTCTTCACTAGCTCGTAGATGTCGCCTTTTAATGGTTCAACACCACCGTCGCCACCATCAATCAGCGTTAACTGACCAGAAGCACGGCTATCTTTTGAGTTAAAGAAGTTACGTGAAGGATCGTTTTGGAAGTACATGTAGTGCTGCATTTCAGCGTGCCAATCACCAATGAAGATCGCGCCATCTTTAAACTCTTCGTGCCAGCCGTTAATCTCTGAAGCCAACAAGCGAGCCCAATCGTTAACGTTTGAAGCGTCGATAACGATGTCGAAGCTACGCGCGACTTCACCGTACTTGTTGATGATGTCGTACTTAACCGTATCACCAATTTCTGGCGTACCAAACTGGTCAGAAACAAACAGGTCGCCACGGACTAGATCAGGTTGAGGTGTAGGCTCTGGTGGAGGGGTTGTGCCACCCGCGATAGTGATGTCTGAACAGTTGTAGAAGCCTTCGCCCACAGCATCATCACGTTGCCAACGAACGAATAGAATCGCATCGCCAGAACGGTCTGAAGGAATAGTGACATTAATGCGGTACTTGCCGCCATTAACCGGAACGTTACCCTCTTCTTGGATAAGATCTAAGTCTCCCCACGCTAGGCCTTTGCTTAGGTCCGCGTTTGGTTTCGTTAGGTAGAACTCCCAGAAAGAAGGGTTGTGTGGCGCTGTCGCATTGAATACATATTCAAACGTACCAGTATTTAGCTCGGTACGAGTCCAACCAGTATGAGGCGCACCCATGCCGCGTTTTTGCGAATCGTTGGCATAACATAACGTGCCGTCAGGAATCGCCGCTTTTACAGCATTGATATTATTGAAATCTTGGACATTTTTCGCGTACTCGTTACGTTGAACAAACGGGTATGAACCCGAAATGTCTTTTGCTTGAGCACACGCAGCATTAGGTGGTGTACCCGACCAAATCCCGCCTTGCTCGTAACACGTGTTCTGACGCGCGCTTGGAAACTCAGACCAACCATGAGCATTTGCCACTGACGGCACACTCGATAGCATAGCCATACCCACTGCTATTTTTAGAATATTATTATTTATTGTTGTCACTTTCCCACTCTCTATTATTTTACCCTAAACACAAAACCAATTGGTTACTAACCAACCAGCACTGTAATTCGAAGGTTTATAGTTTCCGACTTAAAGAACAACGAAAAATATATACGTCAATTTTATCAATAACAGCGGGTTTTATATTAATAGGAATCAGCATCACACAACTCAAACAAATGCGTTGTAGATAGATGATATTGGTTCGAATTATCAATTTTTACCGACAAAAATTACGCATTCCCTAAGAAAATAGATCGCTAGGAAGGTATTTTTTCATTGAATTAATTGGAGTAAAACGCTCGCATAAATAATGATATTGAGTGCTTTTTATCATCATTATTATTACGTTGTTGAGACTGCTGTAAAGTCGCTAAGCTATTGAGCGTATACGTTTATAAATGGATAAATCATTAAACGTTAATTTGAACGAGCTAAACTAATAGCGGCTATTCATGCCAAATCGATTCGACATATCATCGTCCATACGACCGCCCTTCCAACCGCCACCGCCCAACAAATTAAGTACATCACGCGCGTTATATTCCTCACCACCGAAGAAGTCATTAGACACATTATTACGCAGCAATTGAATGGCTGGAGCAATTTCAGCAGCAAGGTCTTGTGGATCAGCAAACAATGCTAAGGCAACCAGTTGTTGGCGCTTACTTAATTCACATGAACTCGTTTCTACTTGCCCAATAGAGAAAAAGTCACTGCTTCCGTACGCTTTCACCAACTTTGCAGAAAGTGATTTGATTACTTTCTTGATTCGTCGTCGTTGAATATATCTAAACATATAGATTGCCTTGTATTGATGAGCTTAAGTTAACCAAACAGCAGATAAGTTTGATTGTCGACCGAGATGCTTTTTACTTGCGTGTTAAATACGGATTCTAGCTGTTCAGGCACAAGCACTTGCTCTGCACTGCCAGATGCTTGTAGTACGCCCTTTTCGAGCAGCAGTACTTGGTCGGCATGCCTCAAGGTTCGGTTCAGGTCGTGGTTAGCCATAATAACCGCAATGCCCTTCTCAGCCACTCGTTCGATAAGCTTGTACAACAAGGCTTCTTGAGCAATATCCAACGGAGCTGCGGGTTCGTCGAGGATCAGCAGCTTCGCGTATGGGTTAAGTGTCGGCCAAATTTGCAGGCACATTCCCGCCAAACGTACGCGTTGCCATTCACCACCAGACAGTGTCTGAATTGAGCGATGAAGTTTGTCTGCAATGTCTAGCATCTGGCTGATTTCTTCCAAAGCTGCGTTGATTTCAGCATCAAGGCCGTGTGAGGAGCTTGGCAGTGACAATGCAAGATATTGGAACACTTCTAAGTTGAAGGCTGGCCTTGCGCTTTGGCACAAGTAAGCGCGATGCAATGATAAATCTTGTAAAGACAGCTCCGACAAATCCTGCCCGTCGATCTTTATATCGCCTTTGTAACCATCACCAATTCCAGATATCGCTTCGAGCAAGGTACTTTTACCGCTGCCATTAGGGCCGATAACGTGAGTCACCTGCCCTTGCTTGAGCTCAAATGATAGTGGTAATAAACGAGCGCCGACGCTCAGGCTCTTAATTTGAATCATGATTTTTAATTAACATCCAAATGAAGATAGGCGCACCGATACTGGTGGTCATCACACCCAAAGGCAGCTCTGCGGAATCTAATAAGGTTCTTGCACAGATATCAGCAAACACCAACAACGCAGCGCCAGCAACGGCAGACAAAGGAAGAAGGTATTTGTTATCAGTACCAATCGCTAAACGCAACAAGTGTGGCACAACCAAGCCAACAAAGCTGATCACGCCACCTAAAGCTACCGCGCAGCCGACTAAAATAGACACGGCGAAAATTAGACGCCAGCGCAATCTCGGTACGTTTACGCCTAACTGTGCGGCATGCGTTTCGCCAATCATTAACTTATCTAGCTTACTACCTTGCAGGCACAGCCAAATAATCACGGGGATCATCACCAACGTGAGCGAGTGTTGATACCAAGTGACGCCACCTAAGCTGCCCATCAGCCAATACATCAATAAGCGTAGACTTAAGTCATCACTAAAATAGAACGCCCATGTCACCATCGCGCCAGAAAGAATGCCTAACGCGACACCCACTAGCAGTAATTTAGCCGTGGTGAGTCGCATGGTTTTTACCATGCTCACTAGAATCACGGTAAAACAAAGTGACCCTAAAACGGCGGCAATCATGAACAGTTCTGGGGTAGGAGCAAACGGCAAGAAGAACAGTACGATAACCATCGCCAAGCTTGCACCACCAGAAATGCCGAGCACACCGGGCTCTGCTAATACGTTACCCAATAAGACTTGTAAACTTGCGCCAGATACGGCTAACCCTGCCCCGATAGCAATAGCCGCCAATAGTCGAGGTAAGCGTAAATCAACCAGTAGTTTTTGTTCTAACGTGGACAAGGTGCCCAGAGGGGAAATGAAAAGATCGCCAACCATTAGGTAAATCGCACTCAGCGCGACAAGCAGTGCTGCTATCAGATAAATGGCTCGGGTCCATTTGCGCTGTTTTTGGTGAAGAAGTTGTTGGAAATCCATATCAAGCTACTTTGAAATTGTTCGCGTAACCTTACCTGTATCCCTAAATAAACTCAAGGCTCACACCGTAATGTGAACCTTGATATTTCAACCAGTTGAGCGGTTGTTTTCGTCGCTTTAACCCAGCTCGGTATTAATCGTACACAAGCTGACCGTGGTCGAATCGTGTTTCAACTTCGCACACCATTAAGGCCGCTCGTTGACCGATAGCAACATTACGATTAGGGAACACCACCGCTTCGTTTTCATTCTTAGCCATTAACGGTTTATCACCATCATGACCGAATACTTCACCGTGCTTGAACGCGGTAAAGTTCTCTACAGAATCTGAGAACATGAAATCGAAGTCATCATGTAAACGAACAATGGTTCTGCTCACGCGATAAGTGATGGTTCGCTTAGGTAAATGCTCTGGCTCAACTTCAGCAATCAAGTTACGCATCGCCAAGTCAAAAGCCGTTAGCTTATCAAGTTGGTTCTCACCAATTCTCGCGACCTGCCCTAGTTCCATTGTCAGTGCTTGCGCTTCGAAGTTTTCAGCACTGTACCAACTGAATGTACTGGTTGGCGCATTTGACAACAACACTGCTTCCACGTGCGCACTGTTAATGAAATCAAACAGCTCTTTACTGCGTACTTCGTGGCGAACTTTAGGGCTCACTGCAAACGAGTAATGCTTAGATAAACGGATTGCACAGTGCAAATCTAGATGCCAACGAGTGGCAGGTTCCGTTTCTTTGTAAAACTCAGTCACCAAGAACTTCAAGTTCTTCGCGATATCCACTTCTCGATTGCTCTCGTACTGCTTTTCATCAAACAGACGATTCATGTTCACATCAAGAAAACGAGTATGCGCGTTAGTGGCTTCTGGGTGAGCTATGATAAACAAGCATCTCGCGTTTACTACTTGGAAACCTGTTTCAATATCCTCAATGAGCTTATCGATCAGCTCCATTGGTGAAGTTTCGTCGCCATGAACACCGGTTGAAAAAATGATGTTCTTGGTTTCAGAATTAAAATCCGCGGGAATCACTTCCAAGACACCGCGTTGATGAAGCTTAATTTGAACACCGTTACTCAGTACGGTCTGTCCTGCAAACACTTCTTGCTCAAGATCTAGGCTGTCAAAAAGAAATGATTGGCGAAAGAGGGTCTTCGTCATGCGCTACTCCTTAATTGCACGGCCGTATGTTAATAAATTGTACATAGAAATTGTGTTGCTAGGATCGCACTTATCAACAGAAACTCCGTTATCACTCACAAATACTACCCATATATTTTTATATTACCTGCTGACTTTACTAACCGACATCTGTTCCAAATAACTTTCTCTATTTAAAGAGACTTTTGGTTGTTTCGGCTTTTCTCAGGTTATGCCAGCAAGATAAGAGCCACGTAAGCTAACACAGCTCTTACCTGCTATGAACAGATTGAGATCAATTAATCTTCCTGATCGAGCAATCTTTCAAATTCATCGATTTGAACTTTGACCATGTCGATGCTTTGTTGCCAAAAATCAGCTTGAGTCAGGTCCATTCCTAAGTGCTTTTGAACGACTTCTTCCGCCATCATGCTGCCCGTATCACGAAGCAACGAAACGTAATCGCCGTAGAATTGCTCACCTTTCGCATCGCGCTGAGCGTAAACACCTTTACTGAACAGGTAACCGAACAAGTATGGGTAGTTGTAGAAGCTTACTTGAGAGATGCTGAAATGCAGTTTGCTCGCCCAGAAGTAAGGGTCAGCTTCTGTCATTGCATCGCCATACCACTCTTTCCAAGTCGTTTCCATCAAGTCACACAGCTGCTGAGCCGTTAGCTCGCCTTTTTCACGCTGCTCGTAGAAGGCTTTTTCGAATTCGAAACGCACTGGAATGTTCACCATTAAAGCGAGTGAAGAAGACAACTCTTCCCATAACATCTCAAGTTTCTCGTTACGTGTTTGAGCTTGTTTTAACAAATGGTCTCTAACGATATTTTCAGCAAAGATCGAAGCGGTTTCTGCTAGCGTCATTGGGTAGCGTGTTTGACACAACGGCATGTCTTTCATCACCCAGTTGTGGAACGCGTGGCCTAACTCGTGTGCCAATGTCATTAAATCTGAGCGGCTACCGCTCCATGTCATGAACACAAGCGGAGTGCGTGTAGCAGCAAACTTGGTGCAGTAAGCGCCTAAACGTTTGTTGGCTGCTGGTGCGGCATCAATCCAACCATTATCAACCATCAAAGCGACAAAATCAGCCATCTCTGGATTTACTTCAGCGAACGCAGTTTTGATCACGTCGATCGCCTCATCAAATGGGTAAACCTTAGATTCAGCGTCACCCAGCGGCGGCATCGCAGCTAAGTGACTCCAAGGCTTCATTTCATCTAGCCCGTGAACTCTTGCCATTAACAAACCTGCTTTCTGACCAACAGCTCGATTAGCTTTCGCTACCGACATCATGGTGTCTAGCGTTTCTGGCACAATGCGGCTGCCGTGTAGGCTTGGATCTAGGAAATGCACATCGCTAATCTTCGAACGCTTTTTGTTTTCAGTCAGTCGCCAACCCGCCAATGCATTTAGAATCGAAGCAAAAGACTCTTGGTGCGTTTTCATCGCACCTTGAACCGCGCGCCATGCTGGTTCTTGTTTGTCGAATTCGCTGCCGTACAACAGGCTCGCGGCTTGTGAAAAGCCTAGGGCTTCCTCTTCACCGTCCAGCTTTAGCGACAGTTTTAAAGATCCGGTTAGGTTATCGTATAAACGACCCCATGCATCACGGCCATCCACTTTCATTGCTGCTAACAGCTGTTCTTCAGCCACACTGAGTCGGCTGCTTGAAAGCTTACGTGAACTCTCAATCGCGAAGCGTTGGCCTGCAACATCTGCACTCTCGTGTTCTAAAACCGCATCAATAAACTCTGGTTCAGCGTGAATCAGCGTGTCTTCATAAGGGCTAAACGCTTGAGACATTTCAGAGTTCAGCTTCGCTACACGACCAAGCAATGCTTTCGCTTCTGTGTGTGTCGCGTCGACCGATGCGTGGCAATTAGCGAAGGTGTTGATTGTACTCAGTAACGTGCCTGCCGCTTCTGAAGTCTGAATCGCGTTTTGCATCGCTAGAATGATATGACGCTTTTCAACGTGTAGGTTCAACAGCTCAATGCACTGCTGAATGAGTTCAATGTCCTGTTCGATTTTTGCATCATTAAGATCGCTATAAGCAATGCTTAGATCCCAACTTGGTGTTGTCATGACTAAATTCCTTTCACGTAGGTAGTAATACCAATCAGGTATAGCGGCTGTGAACGCCGCTTTATACTTCTATTTATATTTCTGTTTCTATTTACAGATCTAAAAGATTGTTAATTCTTAAACTGTGTTTTTTGAACACTCAGAGAACAGGTATCCCTATCGATTTAACGCTGATAAAGCTCTGCGCAAACTGAGTGATTTGAATATGCGTTATCGATGCGTTTTCTATCGATAACTTCGAGTACAAACTCGGGTTTTTCCAATCAATATTAAGGCAGTGCGCTAGCAGTATGCGAATCACACCACCATGAGTAACCAACAATATGTTGTCACTTGAATCATTCAAAAGTTGCGACCAAGCTTGAGTTACTCTGTCGTGGAAGCTCTGTAAACTTTCTGCGCCAGTTAATTGATGATTAGCAGGGTCTTTCCAAAAGGTTTCTAACATTCCCCACTTGTCTTCAAGTTCATCAAATGGGACACCATCTACTTCACCGAAGTTCATTTCCTGAAAACCCGATGCAACTGATAAAGGCACAGACATACGCTCTGCAAACAAGCTCGCGAAATCACCACATCGTCTTAGTGGAGAGCTAACCACGCTATCAAAGGTAATGTCTTGTGTAGTTAGTGCCTCACATATCTGTTCTTGAAGATCAGAGTTGACCAGCACATCAGATAAACCATTGAGCGCAGCTTTTCCTTCGACTTTGCCATGTCTTAACAAATAGATGTTTTTGGTTGTTCCATTGACCATGTGTGCGACCTAGCCTTGAATATCAAGCAAGTGATTAGATGGTTTTAAGTGCAGCGGCAATCCGGCAGCAACCAGCGTGACGCGCTCAACGACGCGAGCTAGCGCTTGGTTCATTCGTCCTGCATTGTCCACAAACAAGCGAGACACTTTACCCAGCGGCACCACACCTAAACCGACTTCGTTAGAGACCATGATAATTTGCGCCGGACTTTGCTCGACGCTTTTGACCAATACTTCAACCACGGCTTCAATCTGTTCATTAGTTGCGTCATCACCCAGTTCAAAGATGATGTTGTTCAACCACAAGGTTAGGCAATCAATCAATACCACATCTTCTTTCTCAAAAGACTGCAGTTTTTCGGCTAATTCGACGGGTACTTCATGCTCAATCCACTGCTCGCCACGACGTTGTTGATGGTGCGCGATTCGTTCTCGCATTTCATCATCAAGATATGTCGCTGTCGCAATATAATTGAGGCGTCCATTTGAACATGCTTCAAGCGCACATAATGCTTGTTGCTCTGCAAAACTAGACTTACCAGAACGAGCCCCGCCCAATACCAAATGGCTGTTTCGCTGACTTGCTTGATTAATTTGATTAGCTTGAATAGTTTCATTCGTGTTGGTCATAGGAAGCCGTTATAGAAAGCCATTGTAAAATGCAGTAATGAATACAAGGTAAGTCAGCAACTCCATTAACTGTTGAGCCGCACCCAAGCAGTCCCCAGTAAAGCCGCCAATTCGAGCCGTTAACCACTTTTTGAAACCTGTTCTGAACAGATAGGCGACGACAGATAAAACCAAAGCGAATTCAAGACCAAACCACAGGCTAGGCAGCACGCCTACAAGCAATAAGAAGGTAAGTTCACCTTTGGTTTGCTTGTTGGCCAATGGTTTACTTTTACTGGTATCTAAATCGCTGACATAAGGCATGTCGTAAATTAGCGATGCAGCAATCGCGCGGCTAAAGGTATAACTGGTCACGATAACCATAAACAGTCCAGTCATGCTCACGAGTTCATTCAACAGCACCCACTTACCCAGCAGAGCCATAACCAGAGCAGACGCGCCATAGGTACCAATTCGACTGTCTTTCATGATGGTCAAACGGCGTTCTAGGGTCATGCCGCCACCAATGCCATCGGCCATATCAGTCAAACCATCTTCATGGAATGCGCCAGTGAGCATCAGGCTAAAACTCATCATCAAAAAGATCGCTACTGCACTCGGCAGTACCACATCAAGTAGCAAGAACACACCGCCACACAGAACACCAAGCAACAAACCAACCGTTGAAAAGTAGCGACCAGAACGGTTCATTCGCTCTGTAGAATAGGGCGTGTTTTTCGGCATTGGCAAGCGAGAAAAGAAACCCATCGCCAGCGCAAAAAGCTCCCACTGATAAGTAACTCGATCTTTCAACGATCTTTCTGGTGCATCACTCATTAAACCGTGACTCCAGCACTTTCGAAGCTCGCCATGTTGTTATAGAACTCGGCTGCCGCACGAATGATTGGCATAGCTAGCGCAGCACCTGTGCCCTCGCCTAATCTCAATCCAAGATCGAGCAGTGGCTCAGCGTCGAGCAGCTCTAACAGAATTTTGTGTCCTGACTCTTCAGAGCGATGGGCGAAGATCATATAGTCTCGGCAGTTTGGTTCAATTAAAGTCGCGACATACGCCGCAACCGACACGATAAAGCCATCGACCAACACTGGTGTTCTGTTTTGGTAAGCGCCAAGGAAGCCACCGACCATTTGAACGATTTCATAGCCACCGACTTGTGCGAGTACCTCTTTAATATCTTTAAGATCTGCAAGCTCTTTAACTTCTTTCGCATCTAAATCTTTGCAACGCGCGACACCTTGCTCAACCACAGCCACTTTACGTGCAAGCTGTTCATTGTTGATGCCAGTGCCTAGGCCAACACACTCCGCTGCAGCACGATTCGCTAATGCACTTAAGATCGCTGATGCGCTGCTGGTATTTCCGATACCCATTTCACCAAACATGATGATATTGGTGCCATTCGAAATGGTTCTAGAGACAAGATCTGTACCCAGTTCAATCCCACGTTCAACCGTTTCTAAACTCATTGCCGCTTCATTGGCAAAGTTATTGGTTCGCGTACCCAAACGCTGAGAGATCAACATGTCACTGTCTGATTCCACAGGCAACAATATCCCCGTGTCGACTACCGTGATATCGATATTATTCACCGCACAGAAACAATTGATCGCCGCGCCACCACTTAAGAAGTTCAACACCATCTGTTGTGTGACGGCACTTGGGGCAATACTCACGCCTTCGTCAGCAATGCCATGGTCGCCAGCAAAAATGATGATACTTGGCTTATTCAATTCGATGTGTTCAACCGCAGCTTCTTTGCCTTGGCTCTGAATCAAAGCCAGTTGATGTGCGACTTTTTCTAGTAAGCCAAGTGCGCCAAGTGGCTTGGTTTTTTGGTCAATTCGGTGTTGGATGTACTGCGAGTATTGGGTATCTAACATAGTTTTTAAAAACGCTTATTCTGGGTACGTTGATATAGGGCTGCTACTTAGGTATTGCTACTTAGGGCGTGCGACAGAAAACACATTGGAAAGCGTGGCGTATTCGCCTCCGCCTAGTCGAGATAAAGGATCAAGTGCTAACGCGTCGATCTTAAGACGCTCACTGTCTTTGTCGATCACGTCTTCGGAAATGTACACGGTTTCGACTTGAGCAAAGATAAGGCTTTGTGGCACTTCTCCAACCTCTTTTACTTCGTACAAGGTGCATCCAAAAGCGACCGCGCACTCTTTCAATCTCGGTAAAGAGAAGCCTTCAAATTCAACCAGATCAATGTTATTCGCGGTGACTTCCGAATCACCATGTTCAAGGGTAGCTGCTGTCGCCGTCATGGTTTCGGCAGAACTTGAAGAAGCAATGTGAATCACTAGCTTACCCGTTTCTAGGGCATTACGAGTGGTATCTTTGATTTCGCCGGACGGCTTCTTCCCAACCGATAACATCAGTAACGGCGGATTACTAGAAACAGGCGTGAAATAAGAGAAAGGCGCGAGGTTGTACTCTTGGTCAGAAGATTCCGTCAATGCCCACGCAATCGGGCGAGGAACAACGGTTTGTGTCATCAGGTGATAGATCTGAGTGGGAGCGAGAGTATCAAGCTTGAGGTTCATAGCACGTCCTTGGTCTATGTGAATTACGACTCAGTTTACGTGTTAAGCAAGGCTGTATCTATGGCTATGTGGCAGAAACCGCAGAGAGTGTTCTTAATTTAAACAGATCACACTGGTTTTTTCTCAGATTGACAGTCAAATTGACGAACCCTAAAACACAAATAATACTGATAATAGATTTATCAATAACTTACATTTTGGCATCGTTTATGCCTTATCTAAATTACTTATTAATCTCTCCATTGATAAGTACCCATACAGTGAATGCCCACAACACTGACGCTACACGAAGAAAGACAATCGATTGAAAGACAAAACAGAACAACGATTTAGGAGGTGTAATGATTCCAAATTCAAGTAAAAGAAAACCAAATAAATCAAGTAAGAAAGCTAGCAAAAAGGTAAGGAAAATCCCACTGTCCTTTACCTAGTAAGAAGCAAGAAAAGTAACAAAGCCCGTCGCCCAGCGGGCTTTGTTATGTTTAACGCCTAACTTAAGTTTCAAACCGCATTTATCTTTCCCACCGCCATTATGTTTCATATCGTACTTATGCTTCAGACCGTACTTATGCGTCGAGCCAAACTAAATCATCTCTTTTTCCATAAACAGGCGACTCCCCACATACTACTGACCACTCGTTTAACAAACTTTTATTCGCTTAAAATTCAAACACTGTTTATATTAAACAAGCACTTGTGGAGTGAAGAAGGGATTAAAATGAGCATTTCTGGAGACAAAACATCGGTCGTGGTGGCTGGTGCAACCGGGTTAATTGGTCATCATGTGATGAAGTTGCTCATCGATGAACCCGCCGTTGATCATATCTATGCCCTATCTCGCCGAGCGTTAGATTCACAGTTTGATTCCAACAAGCTCCACACACTCATTCACAGCGACCTGCAAGTTACCAGTTGGGATGACACGAATGCGACGCCTAATCTTGGCGTTATCTGCTTAGGTACGACTAAGAAAAAGGCAGGATCAAAAGAAGCGCTTCGCAAAATCGATGTGGAACTGGTTAGCCAAGTCGCACAGTCGATGAAGTTTCTTGGGGTTCAACGCGTAGCGGTCGTTTCTAGCTATGGCGCTTCACCAGATTCCTATTCGCACTACCTTCGCTGTAAAGGACAAATGGAACAAAATTTAAAACGTATTGGCTTCAAGCAGCTTTTCATCGCACGCCCTGGGCCTCTGGTGGGTGAGCGTGATGAACCTAGAGCTGATGAAAAACTCCTGCAAAGTGTCTTTCCTCTGCTGTCTCCATTTATGCTTGGTAAGTTCAAAAACCTACGCCCTATTCAGTCGGAAGACGTAGCCAAAGCAATGTTGTTCCGGTTATTCGAAAATAATTTCCAAAATATCGAAATTTACTCGTCAAGTGACATGCTCAATTTATTGGCAAAATATCGCTAAAAAGCTCACCTATTCATCACAATGTTGAATATCCACCCATCCTATTGAGTGGATATTACTAATCGTTCTAATAAATTACTTTTCCTTATTTTACGTTTTGTTACAGGTCGCTACTGTAGCTAACAGTATTTGCGCCCATATATCTAAGCGCCCTATCGATTTAAAGAGATTCATAAGGAAAACAAATGTCATTTTCAGCTATCGCTGCCTTAGCGGTATTCACTGGTATCCTCTTTTTTCTCTACGGACAGCAGAAAAAAGAAAACACACTTTCTCGCCTCGTTTTACTCGGTTTAGTATTTGGTAGCGCATTTGGTCTTGGTCTACAGCTGTTATTTGGTGAAGGCAATCCGGTCATCAACGAAACACTAGACTGGGTAAATATTGTTGGCCGTGGTTATGTTGGCCTACTGAAAATGGTGATCATGCCATTAGTATTGGTTTCAATGATTGCAGCAGTAGTGAAGCTTGAAAAAGGCGGCTCACTGGGCAAGATTTCTGGTATCACCATTTCTGTACTGTTAGCAACAACCGCGATTTCTGCGATTGTTGGTATTGTTGTAACGCAAGCATTCGGCCTGTCTGCTGAAGGTTTAACAGAAGGCGCTCGCGAAACAGCACGTATCGCAACACTTGAAAGCCGCATCGGTAGCGTTTCAGACCTAACAATTCCACAAATGCTGATCAGCTTTATTCCGACTAACCCATTTGCAGACCTAGCGGGGGCTCGCTCTACGTCTATCATCGCGGTTGTTATCTTTGGTGTGCTAACGGGCATCGCTGCTCGTAAAGTGATGGCAGAGAAAGAAGAACTAGAATCTCCAATCCGTACTTTCGTTGAAGCGTCACAATCTATCGTTATGCGCTTAGTTAAGATGATCATGGCACTAACGCCATACGGCATCGCAGCGTTAATGGCGAAGGTAGTTGCAACATCAAGTGCTTCTGACATCCTCAGCCTACTGGGTTTCATCGTTGCATCTTACGTTGCGATTCTACTGATGTTCGTCGTACACGGTGTGTTGGTTTCTTTTGTTGGTGTAAACCCGAAAGAGTACTTCCAAAAGATCTGGCCTGTACTGACGTTCGCTTTCACGTCTCGTAGTTCTGCAGCAACAATTCCACTGAACGTTGAAGCTCAAATCACTAAGCTAAACGTGCCACCAGCGATTGCTAACCTGTCTGCCTCTTTCGGTGCGACGATTGGTCAAAACGGTTGTGCGGGTATCTACCCTGCAATGCTAGCAGTCATGGTTGCGCCTACAGTTGGCATCGACCCAATGGACATCAACTTCATTCTGTCTCTGATTGCCATTATCACAGTGAGCTCATTCGGTATTGCTGGCGTAGGTGGCGGTGCAACGTTCGCGGCGCTTATCGTACTTCCTGCTATGGGCCTTCCTGTAACGATTGCAGCACTGCTTATCTCTATCGAGCCACTTATCGATATGGCACGTACGGCGCTTAACGTATCTGGTGCTATGACAGCCGGTACGATCACAAGCCGCCTATTAGGCAAGAAAGACAAGCAACAAGATCTGGAACAAGCGAACGCTTAATGGGTTCGATTGATTCAAGCACTTGAGTCTCGTTAAACAAAAAAACCGATGCACATGCATCGGTTTTTTATTATCTGTTACTTCTAACTTCCATTACTTCACGAGCAACAGCTTAGAACACAAGTTGAATGACTTTTTCGGCAAGTGCTTCATCGTCGTCTTCACTTAATCCGCTGACACCAATAGCGCCAATCACCTGCCCATTTAATTCAATGGGAACACCGCCTTTAAAGCCAGTGATCTTTGGGTCAGTCCAGTAACTTAAGTCTTTACCAGTTTCTCTCGCCCAAGCACCTAAGTTACCGCTTGGCTGTCTATCTCTTGCAGATGTATAAGCTTTGTTCTGTGCTAACAATCCGGCTTGAACACTCACATTATCCATGCGAATAAACGCCAGTAACTCACCGTGCGTATCACACACGCTCACCGCGATTGCTTGTTGATTACGCTCAGCAATGTCTAGAGCGTTAGACACCAGTTGTTGCGCGATCTTTTGATTCAACATATTCATTCCTTATGGCAGTGCTTGACCACGTGAGTACACGTATAGGTTGTACCACTCTTCACGAGACAGGTTTATCTGAGTCGCGACTGCCGAAGCTTTGATTCGCTCTAGATTTGTGGTGCCAATTACAGGTTGGATACGAGCAGGGTGACGAAGCAAAAATGCCAACACAATCGCTTCACTTTCTACGCCATATTGGTTCGCTAACTGAGCCACGTAGTGCGCTGTCTTTTTCACGTTTTCATGTTCTGAATACAAACCTTGCTCAGCAAATCGGCCTTGTGCCAAACAGCCCCAAGCTTGCAGTTGGATGTTATTCAATTGGCAATGTTCAAGAGTGCCTGCGGCAAAGTCTGATTGATGGTGCCCTTGCGAGTTAATCATCACCCCATCATTCAACCAATCCAATTTGGCTAAGCTCATCTCAACTTGATTCGCGACGATGGGTTGCCCAAACGCAGATTGCAGGTACTGAATTTGATGGCTGTTCATGTTCGACACACCAAAATAATCGACCTTACCTTGCGCTTTTAAGTTCTCTAACGTTCTTGCTAGCTCATCGAGTTCCATCAAAGGGTCAGGGCGGTGCAATAACAGCACATCAAGCTTTTCAGTATTCAATCGATTGAGAATACCGTCTACCGATTGGCCTACCCAATCAGCCGAGAAATCATAACGACCAACATTGCCCTCGCCTTCAAAACGAATCCCACACTTAGATTGAATGAACATCTGTTCTCGCAGATCAGGCGCTTGTTGTAATGCTTGACCAAAGGCTTGCTCAGCTTTGCTGAAGGTATAGATATCCGCATGGTCGAATAAGTTAATGCCCGATTCTAGTGCGGTGCCGATTACGCTTCGTGTTTGAGCAACATCCGCACTCGTCACTGGATTATCATTCCAGCCACCACCTAACCCCATGCAGCCATAGGCAATTTGCCCAACATTCGGTAGATAATTTGATAATGGGATACGTTTTTTGTCATTCGTTTTGTTTGTAGATTCAGTGCTGTTCGTCATATCGATTCTCGCTTAGAAGATTTGCTGACCAGAAATATGCCTCTATCATATTGTTCTTTTTAAAAAACAGAATATGCTAGTTACGAAATGATTGTTTGATATGACGAACAATAGATTGGTAGGAACGCGCGAATGAACGAACACAAAAGAATAGAACGACTGATCCTGTTTGTAGAACTTGCTCAGCAACTCAACTTTACCAAGGCAGCCGAAAAGCTCGGTATCTCTAAGAGCTACCTTTCTGAACAGATCAAACGTTTAGAGAACGATTTACAGTGCCCGCTTTTGGTCAGAACCACTCGCAGTGTTCGTTTAACCCAAGAAGGCGAACGCGCGTTACAACAAGGCTTAACGATTCGCTCGCAAGTCTTACAGCTTGAACGCAGTGTTTCTGAGCAACACGACATCGTCAAAGGCCTATTACGCCTCACTGCGCCAAAGATGTTTACTGAGGTATATCTATTCGATATCTGCCAACAGTTTAGGCAGCAATACCCTGAGATTCGTTTCGAGATAAACAGTAGCTACACCAACTTTAATCTCAATCAAGATGATATCGATATCGCGTTTCGTGCCACCAATACGCCACCTGACAACATGGTGGCGAAACACTTGATTAGCTATCAACATGATTTAGTCGCGACTCCCGGTTATCTTAACCAATTTGGTCGCCCTACCAATGTGAGTGACTTAAGTGATCATCAATGCTTAGCAACTCTGCACCAAACCGAGTGGCCTTTAAAATCGGTAAATATTGATGTGTCCGGCTGGCTTTCAAGTAATGACAACCACCTGCTTAAGCAACAAGCTATGGCAGGCAGTGGCATCATCCGTATTGCAAGTTACTACGTTGCGAAAGAGGTCGAACTGGGAGAATTAGAGCGAGTGCTGCCTGATGAATGTCTGCAACAAGGCAACAGTATTTATCTGTTCTATCCGCAAGTTATTTATCCGGCAAAGAAACACCAAGTGTTCGTTAAATTTGTTCAGAATTACTTTGAAAGCTTAAGTCGATAAAATGATGCACAGCTCACTAGGGCTTGTTGGTTTCATCTGGCCAACATATTCGTCGTAGCGAGCTCTACTTCAACCTCTTCGGCTGAATGTGATACCAGTGAAAGTCGACTATATGGCCGATCTACTTTCAAGCCTACTCGTCCTAGTTCTTTTATTTTTTCTTGCTCTTACATTTACATTAATACCTAAACATTCACTCTACGAATCGTTTTTTATTGACTTAAAAATGAAATCATAACGACACACTAATTTGCGTAACTTAGGGTGCAAATAGGCAATCAGATTACAGTGCCTATCAGGAGGATGTATGAAACCAAATCGATCTACGGTACTCACTGGACATGTAAAACACTGCCCATGCTGCTCTACCGAACTGGTCATCAAAGACCACATTCACGTTTGCCCGCGCAATGAAATTGGCGACTGTTACTTCGATGGCTATGACCAACACGAACAGCGCGCTAATACCGATTTTATCGATCATGCAAGTGCCAATGATAGCCTTGTTTACGGCATGTCAGAACACTAAGCGTTATTCAAGATTTGTTGAAGTCATTTCGCGCCAAAAAAAATGCAGCGCCAATCGAGTGATTGTTCGCTGCATTCTTAGATCCTGTAAACTTAGCTAACCATTAAAATAGAGCTAGGTAAAACGGATTACCACATTAGATCATCTGGGATCACGAAGTCTTTGTACGGGTCATCTTCGTCTACTTCGTCTGTGCTACCTGCCTGCGTATCAACGATAGATTCTTCGTCGCGCATAGCAATCTTGTTCGCTACTGCTGTTGGAATAACAACATAGCTCTCGCCTTGACGAGCAATACTTAGAATGCCTTTACTTAGTTGCTTTTGAGTCAGCTCTTCTACGTAAAGATATTTAACTAGCGTACCGTCGGTGAAGTTGTATTTGATCTCACCGTTCTTCTGTTCGATCTTGTTCATCTCAATCAGTTGCTTCACTTGAGCTTTAATTTCTTTGCTCAACTGTTGTTCTTTCAACTGTTGGTTTAGCTCTTTGTCTTTCGCTTGCTGCGCCAGTTTAGTTTCTTCAGCTGCCGCTTTTGCTTCACGAGACTGAACGCGAGACTTTTTAGAGCCTTTCTTCGCCTTCTTTAATTTTTTCTCATTTACCAAGCCAGCTTTAAGCATCTGCTCTTGGAGTGTTAACTTTGCCATGACTTTCCCAGTTCAGGATTAAAAACGGCACTATCATACCTGTTTTTGAGGTTTCTGTTTACTGAACAAGAGTAAATTACAGAACAATCGCAAAATTTGTGCTGATAGATCTAAGCTGTCGCCACAATCCCTTCTAGTTGCTCACAATCTCTGCTCTCCCCGAACAAACAGTTTTGATTTAAGCATGACAACATTGGCTGTTCTACCGACTCGAAAGCATTACCTGACTCTATTATTCGCGCGCGGACCATTTATCATTCCAACAAGACAATATGTTAATTTTCAATAATTAATCAATTTTATAAAATCTGGCATATGTCTAATATTTGAATAAATACCATAGAGTTATAACTCCAATGTCATAACTCTTGACTACGTTATTCTAGACATCAATCAATAAGGATAACGTAAACGATGAAAACTCAATGGACTTGGTTAGCTGCACTTGTGGCATCCACATCAATCGCTTCGACCTCTGCCATAGCAGACACTGACGTGTATCTCACCAATAACACCAATCAAGTGATGACCATTCAAGCCAACCACACCGGTACCGACCTGCTTCAACTTGGGGATGAGTGGCAACAGCATGTTGAACAGATTGCTCCTTGGGAGACGAAGAAGCTGATCAGTTTTAACCGCTGGACTGGTGTGAAATCTGGGAAGACCTATGAGTTTGACACTGTGATATCGAACGCTGTGGGCGAGAGTGTCACGCTCAACCAAACCATGAAGGGACATTGGTATAACTCGACACTGCAACATGGTTTGAGTGCTGCAGACGTCAACCTAACATTGCATGACGATCGTAATATTCATCGCAGCACAACCGATGCCTTCGGGGTCAACGCAGAGCTAGCCCTCAAAGCCGATTCTACAGCGCGCTACGATGATATTTATTACACCATCACCCCTCCAAAAGTGGATGAGCAACCAGAGCCGGATGCCAATACACTCAAGGTCATGACCTACAACATCTGGGCGCTGCCTGCCATCGCTTCGCATATTGGTGATCGCTACGATCTTCTCCCTCAATACGTAAAAGGCTACGACGTGTTGGCGCTTCAAGAGGTGTTTGCCAACGGCAGAGATGAGTTCTTGCGTGAACTTGCGAAAGAGTATCCTTATCAAACTAAAATGCTCGATAAAGATGGGATTAACATATACGACGGTGGTGTGATCATTGTCAGCCGCTATCCTATCGTTAACGAAGCTCAGTATGTTTTCCCTGATTGTACGGGCACTGATTGCTTTGCAGATAAAGGCGTTAACTACGCGGAAGTGATCAAGAATGGTCAGGCTTACCATGTTTTCGGTACCCACACGGCATCATTCGATACGGACACCGCTCGTGATTACCGACAACGTCAATTCAAGCAGATGCGTGCACTGGCGCAGTCTCTGAATATCCCGGCATCAGAAACTGTGGTTTACAGCGGTGACTTCAACGTGAACAAGCTCAAGTTCCCAGGCGACTATCAACAGATGTTTGCTAACCTGCAGGCTGAAGAGCCACAATATTCAGGTTACACCGCTTCTACCTTTGACCCACGCATCAACAACTTTGCGGGAGAGCCTATGTCGGGTGGCGAAAACGTTGAGTATCTCGATTATGTGGTAGTGAGCTCAGAGTATGTCGCTAAAGCGCATAACTACAATCGCGTGGATGTCCCAAGATCAACAAGCAGTGAGTTATGGAAGCACTACAACCTTTCAGACCACTTCCCTGTTAGCGCCGTGATCAAGTAACTCGGTGAACCAATAATGCATCGAGTTATATTAATCCTAATGCTCGTCTTAACGGCGAGCATTATTTGCTATTCGTGGTCATCAAAAACGAACGAAACAGCGCTATCTTCTGCTCAACACACAGAACCTAAGCCGCGTGTTTCTACGACAACTAATGACGATAATTCCACGCCTACTGCAACCGCTAGTTCGGAAAACTCCGCATCGAACAGCAATCAAGCCCAAGCCGGAGCACTGGACGGTAAAATTCTTGCTGAAAACTTGAGTGAGCTTGAAGGCAAGGCTTTGTTCGATGAACTCGATGGGTTCTGGAAGCTTTGCCAACAACGCGATGACTGCGCAGAGCAACTCGCACGATTGAAATCAGAATTGCCGGGCATATGGTTTGAGTTACTGAGCGACTATCCGCAGCTATCGGCTGACTGGCAATTAACACAAAGCACTATCCCACTTGAATCCATAGAGACTCTTGAAGATCGTGTTGCCTTATTCAAGCAATCTGCACAACAAGTATGGGGAGAGTTGGCCCACCAGCTATTCGCTGACCAGTTTGCTCATCTGGATTTTACGCTTGACGCTAACACCCTTGAAAAGAACGAAGCGAGCCAGTTTTTGGCCAACTATCAAGATTTGCTTAGTGAATGGCAAAACAATACGGGCACGTTAAACGCCGAAACACAGCTTCAAAAATATGAACTGGCAGTATCTTTGATACCCAGCAGCTATAGCCCTGCTGAAGTAGCATCAGTCAAAGCCGACCTTCAAGATGCCTACTTAGATGAAGCGCAGGCCAGCAACATTGCCGCGCGAGAACAACAAGTCGCACAACAGCAACAAACCGTGATGAGTTATCACGAGCAACTGGATCAGCTCAAAGCGACCTTAGACTCTCAGCGCTCATCAAGTTATGCCACTTGGATTCAACAAGATTGGGACAGTTATTATCAACAGCAAGTCACCGATTTCAGGGAGCAGTTCTTTAGCAAGTAACGCCTTAACTTAAACCATCACGAAACTGAGCGGGCGTTTTATTGAGCCAACCTTTAAACGCCCTTCTGAAATTTGCAGGGTCGCTATAACCGAGCCTTTCACCGATGTCATCAATGCTCATGGTTGTGCCGAGTAATAGCTCTTTGGCCAGCTCCACTCGAACTTCGGTAAGCAATATTTGGTAACTGGATTCATGGGTCACTAGCTCTCGCCTGAGTGTACGAGAGCTACAACCAAACTCATCCGCGAGTTGTTCAATATTCGGGAAACTGCCTGCGGTTTGATAAAAGATCGTTTTGATTTGGTTAGTCAGCAGATGCTCAGAGTCCAGCGTTTCCACTATCGACTGGCAAGACGCAAGATAGCGCTTCAGTGTTGCGGCATCATGAGTCAATAAGGTTTGTGATAAAACCGAGGCATCAAAACGCAGTTCACAATGGTTTTGTTCAAAAATCACCGGGCACTGGAAACGCTCGTCATAAAGCTTGGTGTAATTAGGGCGAGCATAAGGCAAAGCCAAAGTATGAATATCCAACTCATGACCAGTCAGTTCTTTGAACAAAGAGACGATTGAACTCAAGAAATACTCACTGCAGAAAGGTAGGAGATCGCCCACTTCCAAGGTGTTCTCAATCTGAATCACTGCTTGCTCGGAATCTAGAAATAATTTAACCGAGAAAATAGGACCATTCAGGCGCAGATATTTAAAGCCCGACTTGATGGCCTCCCCGACATTTTGACTGGTCGATAGCGCATAACCCAACACACCAAAGTGGCTCAAGCTAGCGTGTTCCCCCAGCCAAAGCCCTAAGCCATCGTGAGGAAAGCTCTGATTCGCCGCGCTAAATAACGCAAGTTTATCAGCGTAAGTCAGCTTTCCATTCGGGTCTCGCCAATCCATGTTCGGCAAACCCACATCATTGAGTAGCCTTTCAATATCGATACCTCGTTGCTCTAACGTATTCAACAGCAGCGCGATATCTAATGTACCCAACTGATGCCGATGTCCGGTCGGCTTATACTCCGCAATAATCTCCAATCGTCTCTCCTTATATCGAGCCCATTCCCATAAACATGACTACTCAGCTTCAACAACACTACTAACAAAATCGTGATTGGTAACGCGCTCTTGTCCGAATATGACCTCCCAATTCTACGCTACTCATCGCACAATGGCTTTAGTTGTTAAATTAATGTGAACCATCGCAATGATAAAAACGAACCCAGCCCCACACAGTTTGATTGATTCTAATGGTCAGCCGATCATTGGACATTTCGATGGCATCCCCAAACACCTGAACATCGAGAGCTTTGACTACCGAAACTCGATGGATGCAAAAGCAAATCTTTGGCAGAAGCACTTCCACTACAAACAATTTCAATTTGTCAGCATCGTCACCGACACGCACATTATTGGTGTCGCTATCGCGGATATTCGCTACTTGGGCTCGGCATTTTGTTATCTGTACGATATTGAAAACAACCATCTAGAAGAGTCATCTTGGTTGAGGCCATTAGGGTTTGATAAGCATGTAACGCCTTCACCATTTGAAGGAAAGACAAGCATTGCAGATCAAAGCATTGCTTTCTATATCGAGGGCGGACAATGGCGAGTTCGCTTGAATACGAAATTCATCAAGGCCGATATTTCTTTAGAGCCTGAAACCGACAGCTTGCCCATGGCGATGTGCAGCCCAACGGGTTATTCAGGTTGGACTTACACCCAAAAGCACAATGCTTTGCGCATCAGCGGTGAAATCCAAATCAAAGGAGAATCACTCGTTCTCGAACAAGCTCATGCTGGTTATGACTTTTCAGCGGGTTACATGAGACGTGAAACCAGTTGGCGCTGGGCAAGTATCAACACGCAATCCAATGGCACAGATATTGGCCTAAATCTCGCTGCGGGCGTGAATGAGACTGGAGGCTGCGAAAACGTATTGTGGGTCAGTGGAACCAGACACTTACTTAACCCGGTACAGTTTACGTTTAGTCGCCAAGACACGAATTTACCTTGGCAGATAACATCACAAGATGGACGTATAAACCTGACCTTTACGCCCTTAAATAACCGCAGCGAAAAGCTCAATTTATGGCTGTTAAAGAGTAACTTTCGTCAGTTCATTGGTCACTTTTCTGGCTCGATTGAAGACAACAATGGAGTGACACATCAACTCGATGGTGTTCTTGGCCTAACAGAAGATCACTTTGCTCGCTGGTAACGTAATTCTGCTGATTGAATCTCAGGCGAGCAAGTCTAAGTAAACTTGATACTAAGAACGCGTATGGCGTCTCAACAAGGATAAAACATGAATATCGACGCATTAATCAATCACCCAGAATGGCTACTGCTGGTATTAGCGCCCTTATTCGTGGTGTGCATGTTGGCTGAGTATTTTATCGGTCAGAAGCAAGGTCGATTGCCAGATAATTCCAGCTATAAACTTTCAGAAGTGATGTGTAACTTCACGCTTGCGGGAATGCATCAACTCTCCGATTTGCTCACCGGGTTATTGGTCGTGCAGTTGTATCTCTTGATGTTTGGTTGGCGTTTAATGGACATTGAAATGGGCGTGCTGAGTTTCATTGTGTTGATGGTGTTGCAAGACTTTTGCTATTACTGGTTCCATAGAGCAAGCCATCGCGTTCGCTGGATGTGGGCAGCGCACGTCGCGCACCACAGTTCAGAACAGATGAACTTCAGTACGGCTTTCCGTCAAAGCTTAATGTACCCATTCGCAGGCATGTGGTTGTTTTGGGTGCCGCTCGTCATCATAGGTTTCGACCCTAAATGGGTCATCTTTGTGGTGCTTCTCAATCTAGGTTTGCAGTTCTTTGTACATACTCAATGGATACGAAGCTTAGGACCACTTGAATACATCTTTAACACCCCATCACACCACCGTGTGCATCACGGCAAAAACCCGCAATACATCGATAAGAACTACGCCGGTGTTTTGATCATTTGGGATAAGTTGTTTGGTACGTTCGAACCGGAAGTTGAAACCGTACGTTACGGCGTCACCAAACCCGTAAACAGTTTTAACCCGATAGTGGTCACCTTTCAAGAATGGAAGGCCATATTCAAAGATTTGAAGAACCGAGAGCTAACTATGAAGCAGAAAGTCCAGTTGATACTCTCGCCTCCATCGGATTAAACGGACGATAGACAGATTGTATTAACTAAGAAACCGCCTCAATTGGTTTCAAAACCTTCCCCACTGACTCGATTGAATAGTAAAGCACCGTTTTCCGGCAATTTATTTGTGATCTGGGTTGCACGCGTACCGCATACTATCAGATACTGAACAAAACTAACCTTCAGCCACAGTAAACGTTCCGCGCTTGCTGTTCAGGAAATTTAATGAGTTCAGATAATCAGCCAACCTACTTCTTTTTCGATTACGAAACATGGGGCGTTAGCCCAGCAAAAGACCGTCCGAGTCAGTTTGCGGGTGTTCGTACCGACCAAGATTTCAATGTTATTGGAGAGCCTCTGGTTATCTATTGCCAACCTCCCGCTGATTACCTCCCTGCGCCTGAAGCTGCACTGATCACCCGTATCACACCACAAAAAGCGGCTTCACAAGGTCTCCCTGAGCCAGAGTTTATCGCTAAGATCCATGCTGAGTTAGCGAAACCTAACACCACAAGCCTTGGCTACAACAGTATTCGATTCGATGACGAGGTAACGCGTTACACCTGCTACCGAAACTTCATCGACCCATATGCGTGGAGTTGGCAGAACGGCAACTCGCGTTGGGATTTATTAGATGTAATGCGCGCTGTTCACGCACTGCGCCCTGAAGGCATTGTTTGGCCAGAGAACGAAGAAGGTTATCCAAGCTTCAAACTGGAACACCTATCTGTGGCAAACGGCATTGAACATGAGAACGCGCACGATGCGATGGCCGATGTTATTGCGACCATCGAGTTAGCGAAGAAGCTGAAAGCTGCGCAACCTAAGATGTTCGATTACCTTTACAACATGCGTCATAAGCGTAAGCTGAATGATCTGGTTGATATCGTAAACATGACACCATTAATGCACGTTTCAGGCATGTTTGGCCGTGACTGCAACTACACCAGCTGGATTGTGCCTATGGCTTGGCACCCAACCAATCAAAATGCGGTTATCGTGGTTGATTTAGCCAAAGATCCAAGCCCACTGTTAGAACTGGACGCTGATGAACTCAGAGAAAGGCTCTATACCAAACGCAGTGAACTGGGTGAAGACGAACTACCCGTACCCATCAAATTGGTTCAGCTAAACAAGTGCCCTATTCTTGCTCCAGCCAAAACGCTAACGGCTGAAAATGCTGAAACCATCGGTATCGATCGCCAACAATGCCTGAAAAACTTGGCACTGCTGCGCGAACACCCAGAGATCCGCGAAAAACTGATCGGCCTGTATTCACAAGAGCGCGAGTACGAAAAGAGTGATGATGTTGATACACACCTTTACGACGGTTTCTTTTCACCTGCTGATAAAACAGCGATGAACATCATTCGCGAAACTGACCCGAACAACTTGGCGGCTTTGGATATCACCTTCAGTGACGAACGAATTAAACCGTTACTGTTCCGTTACCGTGCGCGTAACTTCCCATGGACGCTCGACGAAGCTGAGCAATTGAAATGGGCGAACCATTGTCGTGAGTTTTATGAGTGCCGTTTAGAAGAGTACATGCTCAACCTTGAAAACCTCGCGCACGAACATGAAAGCGACGAGAAGAAAATGGCTATCTTGAAGGCGGTTTATCAGTACGTAGAAAAGTTAGCTAGCTAATTCCATTATCAAGAGACGTAACACTTTGAAAGAAAGATTGATCCAACTGGTTTACTGCTTAATCTCCTTCACCTTAATCATAGGTGCACTTACAGCAGGTAACGCGTTACAGCACTTTTTGGATACCTCAATCCCTGGCAGTATTTTTGGCATGTTGATTCTGTTTGCCGCCATGGTGATTGGTATTGTTCCTTCGCACTGGGTACAACCCGGCGCAAGCTTGATTATCCGCCTAATGATCTTACTGTTTGTTCCGATCAGTGTTGGGTTGATGGATCACTTCGACATGCTCATCGCGAACGCATTGCCAATTATGGCGAGCGCCGTTGGTGGCACATTATTGGTGTTAGTATCCTTATCATGGTTCTTAGACCGCTTGCTTTCGAGAGGTAACTGATCATGTGGATTCTACTCACCATCGTGGTATTCCTATTTGCTCGCTGGGTAAGTCAAAAAGTAAACTCGCCGCTGTGTAACCCCCTGCTTATCAGCATTGGTATCATCATTCCGATTCTCACGTTCTTTAGAGTACCGTTTGAGACTTACTATGCTGACAACACTTGGATTACCTACATGCTGCAGCCTGCGGTTGTTGCACTTGCTTACCCACTTTATGAGCAGCTACCTCAAATCAGAGCCAACTGGCGCATCATTACCTTTGCGTGCACGCTAGGCAGTGTGATGTCGATGACAACAACGGCAGTGATCGCAGTAGCATTTAAAGCGGACTTAACTTTGATTGCGAGCTTGTTAGGCAAATCAGTCACCACGCCAATTGCAATGGAAGTATCGAGCCATTTAGGTGGTGAAGCAGCGATTGCGGCAATACTGGTATTGATTGTGGGTCTATTTGGGGCAATTTTTGCTTACCCAATCTACAACCTCATTGGTATTAAGAGCCCGATCGCCCGTGGTTTAACCATGGGTACCGTGTCTCACGCTTTAGGCACCGCGACTTGTGCGGAAAAGAATCAGGAAGATGCAGCATTCAGTTCTTTGGCTCTTGTGCTTTGTGGCGTCATTACCTCAATCATCGCACCGAGTATATTTTCGCTCGTGGTTTGGTTCTATTCTTAACCTAAACGATCACTACGCGATTCAGCCCAACCAGAATGCTGTTTATTACAGTGTCTGTTTGGGCTTTTTATTCGCAATTATTTAGCAATAGCAGTCAAGTCACGGTCTTTTACGAGCAATAAGTGCGATATCAGCTGTATAAATGGCGCTTGTAATCGATTTCAAGTGTGACCTCACTCTAATTATGCAAACCAATGTAACAACAACAATTCAATAGTGATCTTTATCACAGAAAATTCCTGAGCATTGCATAAACTTAAAGCCTAAGGTCAATTAAGGATTCAACATGAACAGTCGTATTACCCTGGCGCTGGAAAGTGCTCCATCATCAATGAAAGCGCTTTTGAGTGACATCGTATTAGCAGACAACTTTGACGCGACATTGTCTCCAGAACAATTTGCTAGCCTACTGCAAGCAAGTGGTCTAGCGGATGACGAACTACGTATTGCGCTACTTCCTTTTGCCGCAGCGTATTCTTACGCTCCGTTATCTGACTTTTATGTTGGTGCAATCGTGCGTGGTTTGTCTGGTACTCTGTATTTTGGTGCAAACCTTGAAATCGCTGGTGCTCAACTTGGTCAAACCGTTCACGCTGAGCAATCTGCAATCAGCCACGCTTGGATGAAAGGCGAGCAAGGTATCTCTGATATCACAATCAATTTCAGCCCTTGTGGTCACTGTCGTCAATTCATGAACGAACTGACCACAGCAAAAGAACTTAAAGTTCAGCTTCCACAACGTGATGAAATGTCTCTGCAAGAGTACCTACCAGACTCATTCGGCCCTGCCGACTTAGGTGTGACGACTGGCCTAATGACTAAGCTTGATCATAAGCACACGACTGAAGAAACAACGCCTATTGTTGTAGAAGCGCTAGCAGCACTAAACCGCAGCCATGCTCCTTACACCAAAAACCTAAGTGGTGTTTCACTGCAATTGACGTCGGGTGAGATTTTCACCGGTGCTTACGCTGAAAACGCAGCGTTCAACCCGAGCTTACCTCCTCTACAAGTGGCGTTGATTCAACTTAAACTGGCTAGCTTCGATTTTGAACAGATTGAAAGTGCAGCGTTGGTTGAAATTGCCGAAGGTAGTATCAGTCACCTAGCGGATACGCAGTCTACATTAGAAGCGATTAATCCCGACATTCCAGTGACTTACTTAGCAATCTAAGTACATCTAATTAACAAAATTTTAAATAAGCAGCCCTATTTAACGGGGCTGCTTTTTTTATACCTGTAATTAACGCAACAACTTGCGCAAACGTTTGCTTTTATCATTGAAATAAGTATGATCACCCCGTTTTCAATCAATCGTTCAAAAGATCGGAAGGAATTTCTATGTTTGGTACTGCTACTCGTGAAAATGCTACTCGTGTACTTCTATTAGGTTCAGGTGAACTCGGCAAAGAAGTTGCTATCGAGTGCCAACGTTTAGGCTTGGAAGTTATTGCATGTGACCGTTACGCAGACGCACCCGCAATGCAAGTTGCGCACCGTAGCCATGTATTAGACATGTTAGATGGTGATGCGCTACAAGCTATCATTGAGCTAGAAAAACCAGATTATGTGGTTCCTGAAATTGAAGCTATTGCCACCAGCAAGTTGGTAGAGCTAGAAGCGCAAGGCTTAAATCTCGTTCCAACTGCGAATGCGACCAAGCTAACGATGAACCGCGAAGGTATCCGTCGTCTAGCCGCAGAAGAACTCAAACTGAGCACTTCACCTTACCGCTTTGCAGACACCTTTGAAGACTTCGCTTCCGCTGTTGAATTCGTGGGCATGCCTTGCGTTGTTAAGCCAGTAATGAGCTCTTCAGGTAAAGGCCAAAGCGTTATCAAAACAGAGGAAGACATTCAGAAGTCTTGGGACTACGCACAAGAAGGCGGTCGTACTGGCGCGGGTCGTGTAATCGTTGAAGGCTTCATCGACTTCGATTACGAAATTACGCTACTTACCGTTCGCGCAGTCGACGGTGTTCACTTCTGTGCGCCTATCGGTCACCGCCAAGAAGACGGTGATTACCGCGAATCATGGCAGCCACAAGTGATGTCAGACAACGCACTTAAAGCCGTGCAATACACGGCTGAACAAGTGGTTAATGCACTAGGTGGCCACGGTATCTTTGGTGTCGAGCTATTTGTTAAAGGCGATCACGTTATCTTCAACGAAGTATCCCCTCGCCCACACGATACAGGCCTAGTAACATTGATGTCTCAAGACTCATCGGAATTCGCACTGCACGTACGCGCATTTACTGGTATGCCGATCAAATCAATCACGCAATACGGCCCTTGTGCATCAGCGGTTATCCTTGGCCAAGGTACTTCAACCAACATTCGCTTTGAAGGCCTTGCAGAAGCGCTAGACGCACCACAAACGCAAGTTCGCTTGTTTGGTAAGCCTGATATCGATGGTCGCCGTCGTCTTGGTGTGGCGCTTACTCGTCGCAACAGCACTGAGACAGCGATTGAAGATGCAATTGAGAGCGCGTCAAAAGTAAAAGTGATTTACTAACCTGCTATTCAATTCTGAACAATCACGAGTTCAAATCTGAACAATAAAAAAGACGGGCTATCGAGCCCGTCTTTTTGTTGGTGTTATCTGTTGGCTTAACTAAGCAGACTGAACTTAAGCGTCTGACTCAATCAAATACACTTCTTCACAGAAGCGAGACAAACCTTTCTTAGCAATCTTCGGATGTTCATCGTCTGCGATGTCCTGATTCAACAATGTGATCTTATAACCTGCGAACAACTGATCGATTTCTAGCTTAGGCACGCTAAACGGAGGCCCAGCCATTTCGTTTTGGTCGTAATCCAGTGTTACCAAAAGAATCTTACCACCCGGTTTCAGTAGTTGTTTCAAACGCTCGACATACTGCACTCGCATCTCTTCAGGCAATGCCACTAAAGAAGCTCGGTCATAAATAATGTCAACAGGCTGAATAGGCGCTGTGAAGTAGTCTCCCGTGTAAACACTCAATTCATCGAATTGGTAGAGCTCGTGCTGACCGCTAATTTGAGTCACAGTCGGGGTATAAAGGTGCTCTGCAAAAAATGCGCGAACCGCAATCTGGCTTAACTCGACACCTTGAACATCTTCATGCTTTGAAGCTAGCCAAATCAGATCTTCACTTTTGCCACAAAGTGGAACAAACACACTCTTCTCGTAGCTAGGCTCAGTATTTTCCCAAAATTTAATCAGAAGTGGGTTTACATCTTCGAGGTGGAAACCAATTTGGTTGGCTGCCCATTTATTGTGCCAAAATTCAGGATTATTCATCTTTCGTTCATGTTAAACAGTCATAATGCAAGGGTACAGTATAGAGAGGTAAGAGCAACCTTAGCTTGGTTTAAAGTACTAAATTGATTTCGATAAAATCAGAAACTGGCTAAGTTCAAAGTTCTGATAATTGCGGAACTAACGGTTGGATTATTTGTCTATATCTTCACATTTTAAAGCAATATTAAACGTTAGAGTTGGTTTCTGTCTTAGCTAGCCCCATTAAATATGTAGTGAGTTTAGTTAAGCTGTTTTTACTCTTGTGCGTTACTGGTTACCCCTTTTGACTACCCGTTTTTTGTAACCTTGTATTTTGGAGTTTTAATGAGTGTATTTCTCCGTACGACGGCCCTAATGCTTTTGGTATTGAGCCGAGCGCCTGCATTCGCAGCAGCACCTGTTTCAACAAGTTCAACAGATCAAACGCGCACTCCTGCGCAAAACCAAGTATCTTCAAACGTATTCCGTCATAGTTTGAGCGGCCTTTACGGCATCAAAGCCTTCGACTCACGCCCGACTCAGCCTTACACCGACTTCGATATTTTGTACAGCAAAGCGCATCAAGGCCAAGCTGAACTAGAAACTATCTGTAAAAGTACTGCCCTACTCACCAATTCTGAAGCGCTATTTGCTGGCGTTAAATCTCAAGCTCGCGCAGAAGAAAAAATCGCCCTTGAGCTTGATGGTGATGTGACAAAAATTACCGACTTAGCCCGTGCAACTATCATCGCGAACGATGTAGAGAGCTTGGTTGAAGTTTACGAAGCGCTAAGCCGTGAAGCAGACGTTGTTAAGCTGAAAAATAAGTTTAAATCGCCGGCTGACTCTGGTTACCGTGACCTTAACTTGTTGGTTCGTTTACCTAAAACCAACATCATTGCAGAGGTTCAACTTCACTTAAAAGCGATTGCTGACGTGAAAAGTGGTCCTGAGCACGAGCTGTACGAAATTATCCAAGGCATTGAGCGTCACGCAATTGCAGAACATCGCCCAATCAACGATATCGAAGCGGCACAAATCAATAGCCTACGACGCCAATCTTTAGAGCTTTACCAACAAGCATGGCAACCGTACATTACAACGCACATTAAAGCGGCTTAACACATAGATAGGCTATTCCAATAAACATCACAAGGGCTGCACTCGCAGCCCTTTTTAGTACTTGTTGAGTAGCCTCTCCACTTCCTATCCCAAATAATCAGATCGTTTAAATTTAGATCTCAGTCTCTTTTCTCCGTCGAACATTTCTGTTTCTATAGCGAATAAGCTTCTGACAAGAAAAGGAATTACGTCAATGCAGAATAACAAATCCATGCTTTCCATCGCGCTACTTGCTGCGTTTTCTGTACACGCTAGTGCTGACGAATGCGGAAAGATCACCATTGCAGACATGAACTGGAACTCGGCGAGCCTTATTGCTCATGTCGACCAATTCATTTTGAATAACGGCTACGGCTGTGAAGCGGACTTAATCCCCGGTGATAGCGTCCCTACGGGCACGTCAATGATCGAAAAAGGTCAACCTGATGTTGCGCCAGAGCTTTGGACTAATGGCATCAAAGAAGCGTTGGATAAGGGTGTTGCGGATAAGCGTCTACGTTACGCGGGCAAGTCTTTGGTCAACGGCGGTGAAGAAGGTTTCTGGGTACCAAACTACCTTGTTGAACAGTACCCAGAGCTTACAACCATTGAAGGTGTGATTAAAAACGCAAAGCTGTTTGAACACCCAGAAGATGATGAGAAGTTTGCGTTTTATAGCTGCCCTGCGGGTTGGACTTGTCAGATTACCTCCGGTCACCTGTTCGATGCGCTTAAGTTAGAAGATCACAATTTTGAAATGGTTGACCCCGGCTCAGGCGCCGCTTTAGCAGGTACGATAGCGAAAGCTTACGAACGCAAAAAAGCATGGTTTGGATATTACTGGTCGCCTACGCCTGTGCTAGGTAAGTATGAAATGGTGAAGGTTGATTTCGGAAGTGGTACTGACATTGAGGAATTCCGTAACTGTACGACACAACCTGATTGTGAATCTCCTAAAGTGACCATGTATCCACCAGCACCGGTTCACACAATCACCACAGAAGCCTTTGCTAATAACGAACCTCTTGCCTACCAATACTTTGAAAAGCGTGGTTTTACCAATAAACAAATGAGTGAGTTGCTGGCCTGGATGGAAGACAACCAAGCCGACGCCGAAGAAGCCATGTATTACTTTCTAGAAAGCTCACCACAGGTATGGAAGCCTTGGGTGTCTGAAGACATCGCAAGTAAGGTTCAACAAGCCCTTTAGAGTGAAGATTCAAAGTCAGAGGCCTAGCCTCTGTTTTCGCATCTAAAGCAAGTTCTTACCGGACAGTAAATAGATGGAGTTTGAGAAAGGTTACTAAAAATTAAAGAAATGCGTTTAGCTTAAACTCTATGCAGATACAAAAAGACCACGCTAGGCGTGGTCTATTGCTTGGCTACTTCTCGATTTTAATATTTTCGACACGGGCCTTTAGTTTTTGTCCCGGTCTAAAAGTAACAACACGTCGAGCAGAAATTGGAATGTCTTCACCTGTTTTCGGGTTACGACCAGGTCGCTCGTTTTTCTCGCGAAGATCAAAATTACCAAAACCAGACAGTTTTACCTGTTCGCCATTTTCGAGCGCTTTACGAACTTCTTCGAAAAACACTTCCACCGTTTCCTTGGCATCCCGCTTGCTGTATCCGAGTGTCTCAAACAGGTTCTCAGCCAAATCGGCCTTCGTGAGTGCCATAAAACTTTCCTCAAAGCTATGTTAAACATTGCTACCATCGCCAGTAGCGCCAAAGCATTTACCCTATTCAATCAATGAGATAAGGTCATTTACTAGGAAAGTGTATGCCAAGCTTCTGATTTTCGCCAACTTTTTTATCTTAACTATTTAATTATTCTTTCAAATCAGAAAGATAACTCGCTTCAAATTTCACATATATAGCTAAAAACCATCTACTCAACAGTAACGAAATGGCGTTATATTCCATACAAACAACCATTAATAGAATTTAAAACTTTAGCGAACTAAATAATAATTTTTGAGACTTTTCTCCGATACCCAATAAAATCAGCCACTTGATTTGATATGGGACTCAACAGAGGTTACTAAATAAGCGTTATTAAATATAAGATTTGTATCATTTCAGAATTTAATTCGAATTCACTTATAAAAGCCTATGTTCTTTTGAGGTTTTCGGTTACAACTTAACAGAGGATGGCTTGACGGAATCAGAACTCGATGAGTGTATCGAAATCAGAATAGAAATGATCGGTCTAGAAATAGACGATGATCTTGAGAGCCAGTTACTTGCGTGTATGGTTAGTTGATTGCTTAGTAAGTTGGTTATTTAAATAACTTCACTTCTTCGACATAGAATAAGACCTCACAAGTGCGAGGTCTTATTTGTCATTCAAAGCTGCTCATGCAATATCAGCTTTCTTCAATCATTTTTGTTCAGCAAGTGTTTGTGTCGCTTTGGTATTCGTTACATTCGCAGGTTTCACAATCAAACCAATTCCGACAAGAAACAGTATTGATGCAACAACCTGAGCCACAGACAGCACCTCATCATACATAAAGTAACCGCTAATCAATGCGAAGATAGGCACTAACAAGGTTAACGGCGCGGTCGTGCTTAAAGGGTATTGGATTAGCAGCTTATTCCATACCCAATAACCAAATAGCGTGGTTGGGTAAGCCTGAAACAGCACCGCAATCGTCGTGTTCCAATCCCATTGTTCGATGCCCTGCCAGATAATTTGGTCACCATGTAACATCACGGCAAATAACACTAATGGCACCGGAGCAAACAACATCCCCCAGACATTAAATGCAAATGCTTGAGTGGTTTTCGATGCCTTAACAATCACGCCCATCAAGGTCCAACTGCACGCCGCAATCATAATCAAGATCACGCCATTAACGGTGACATTACCCGTAGCTGCTGATACCAATACCGCCAACGCACACATGGCTAGCATCGCACCCAATAACTTACGAACGGAAGCACTCTCCTTGAACACCCACACGCCAACCGCCATGCCGATTAATACGTTGGTTGAAAGTAAGACCGATGAAAGCCCAGACGATAAACCAGCAGTGATCGACCATGAAGCCATCCCCCAAATACCCACACCGAACACAAAGCCATAACTGACTAAGTAGCGCCAAGCAACAGGCGATCAGCATGTCGACCGTGGTGAGCTGCTACCAAAAACTGGAATCACAAGGTTGGATTCATTCTCGACCGCAAGCGGGATATTTTGTTTCTCCTCATAAACCTGCTCACTCAACCCCAGAGTGGGCACAGTTTGAGAGTAAGGTGTCCAGCGTTAGGCAAACCTCATCGACTCACAACTCAATCAATGGGCCTTTAGGGGTTTCGAGCACCACTAATGATGAGCAGTCGATCGTTGAACTGGAACGAAGTTTTCGTCGCGCTATTAGGCGTATGAGCAACAGGCTTAACCATTACCCAGATACACAAGGTGAGCCGATTTTACGACAGGCATTATCCACTCATTTTGCCAAGCTCGATGTGCACTTTTCACCTGAAGAGATGGTGATTACGGCTGGCTGTATGTCTGCGATTAAGGCCGCACTTGAATCTTGCACTAAAGAAGGCGACACCATCGCTATTAGCTCGCCATGTTTTAACGGTATTCTGGAATTGCTCGGACAAATGTCGCGAAAAATCATCGAGATCCCATCGCTCGATGATGGTGTCGACTTGCAACAGCTAGAAGCGCATTTGAAAAATAAACAAGTCGATGCCGCGATCTTTTGTACCTCTCATATGAACCCTCAAGGGATCAACATGTCAGCCACTCAAAAGCAGAAACTGGCTGAATTAGCGAATCATTATCGAGTGCCGATCATTGAAGAAGATGATGTGTATCTGGAACTGTCCTACTCCTCACACACGCCGCTCCCCGCGAAATACTACGACAAAGGCGGTTTTGTCTTATGGTGTGGATCCGTATCGAAAAGTTTGTCACCGAGTTACCGTTTGGGATGGTGCTTGCCGGGCAGGTTTATCAACGAATACAAGGCTCAGTTCTCAGCTGCGAGCTACGGCGTTGCCCTGCCCACTCAGCTTGCGGTTGCTGACTTTATTGGATCTGGCCAATACGCTAAGCACGTGAGGAGAAGGTGCACTCAGATCTTGTCTTTGCGCCAACAATACCTAAGTTATTTGGCTCAGCACCTTCCTCAAGATGTGAAGATAAGTAATCCACAAGGTGGCATGGTGCTTTGGCTGCAAACCCCAAGCTTGAACCAGTCAGCCTTTGCTCAGGGCATTACCGAGAAGAACATTGATATTAGGCTTGGACACCTGTTCAGCACTCTCGACCTTTACAGCAATTGCTTACGCATCAATATTGGGTATTCGTTAGAGGGTGGAGCCAAGCAGCAATTGGATGCCTTAATCGAGCTTATCCATATTCACAGCTAACAGCACGTAGCACGTAGCACGTAGCACGTAGCCTTTCAAAATCCGCTTTTTTAAATGCCTTCGAATACCGAATTCTAATAGCCTTTTGTCATAAAAAAGAAGGCTATTATTCCTATCTTAATTCGGGTAAAGCCCCGAACCGTAAGGAAACCCACTCGCCTCAAAACCCTTAAATGCTGAGTTTGCAAGCACCCACAAAATTATGCAACTTGGCTAATGACACATCACTTTTTATCGTCAATATACAGCCGTCAGCGCTGGCGTTTTCCTGTATTTGAAGAGAACTATTATGAGTGATAAAACAAAAAACAAACCACTACCTTCCTTTATCGAAGAACGCTTGAACTTCTATATTCAAGACCTGATTACCCAGAACCAAAGCCAGAAGCATTTAGTATTGGGTAAACGCCCCCAGCGTAATTCCGTTGTGATGCAGAGCAATGATTACTTAGCGCTGTCACACAACAAACAGATCCAACAAGCCCATCAAGCGGCGATCTGTGAGCACGATGACAACGTGGTGATGTCTGCCATTTTCTTACAAGATGATCAGTCTAAACCTGCGTTCGAAACTGAGCTTGCGAACTATGTTGGAATGGAGAGCTGTTTGCTTTCTCAATCGGGCTGGGCGGCCAATATTGGGCTATTGCAAACCATCTGCCCACCGGGCACACCTGTGTATATTGATTTCCTTGCACACATGTCGCTATGGGAAGGGATTCGGGCTGCCGGCGCAGTTGCCCATCCGTTTATGCATAACAATATGAATCACCTACGCAAACAGTTAGAGCGCCACGGCTCAGGTGTCATTGTTGTCGACTCGGTTTACAGCACAATAGGCACCATTGCCCCACTGCGCGACATCTACGAAATGGCGCAAGAGTTTGATTGTGCGGTCGTCGTTGATGAATCCCATTCACTGGGTACACATGGAGAGAATGGTGCAGGCTTAGTGCAAGCATTGGGGCTCACCAACCAAGTCGACTTCATCACCGTTAGCTTGGCAAAAACCTTTGCTTATCGCGCCGGGGCAATCCTTGGCCCTAAACAACTGTCTAAAACCTTGCCGTTTGTGGCGTACCCTGCGATTTTTAGCTCAACAGTGTTACCACAAGAAGTGGTTCGTTTAGAGAAAACGTTGGAGGTGATCAAAGGTGCGGAAGACAAACGAGAAGCCTTATTCAATCGGGCAAAATCGCTGACTACGGGGCTAAAGCGAATTGGCTTTAATATCCGCAGTGAGTCTCAAATTGTAGCGCTAGAGTGCGGCAATGAAAGAAACACTGAACGTGTGCGTGACTTCCTAGAGCAGCGTGATGTGTTCGGTGCAGTATTCTGCCGCCCTGCGACTGGCAAGAACAAAAACATCATCCGTTTTTCAGTGAATGCCGACATGACGCCAAGAGACATTGACCATGTGCTCACGGTTTGTCACGAAGCGTACCATCACCCCGAGTTAGAGTTCGTGTAACCTTGTTCAAACCATATTTATAACCAACACCAACGGCAGGACTGAATGGACGCTATCATGTCGCGATACAAAAAGAGCCCAGCCATTCGCTGAGCTCTTTCTTGTATCTATGTCTACCCAATGGCCGTGAACTTCTGACTATTACATCCACTAAATCCAGTGAGCAATTTTATCGAATAGTCGGTTCTTGTCGGCAGGTTTCACGATAAAATCTGACATGCCTGATGATTCCATTTTTTCCAATGTCACAGGAGAACTGTCACCCGTGTGAGCAATAATTGGCACTGAAGAGTATGCTTTGTTAGCGCTTCGAATTCGACGAGAAGCTTCAACACCGTCCATGATTGGCATCTCGATATCCATCAGAATTAAATCAATATCATCGCTGTCCAACGCGTCTAAGGCTTGTTGCCCATCTTCTTTCTGCACGACATCAAAACCCTGCTTTTCCAATAACATCGCGGTAAATCGGCGCAGAGATTCGTTATCATCGACCACCATGATCGTGCGCTTATTGATAGCCTCTAACGGTTTTACAGAAACTGATGGCATCACATAGTTGGAGTCGAAAAGTAAGCGTTCGATGGTCGCCTTGGTATTCAGTAGCCAAACTTGTGTTTCCACCCAAATAGGTTCAAAAGCAACGTTTCGGACACGTTTAATTGGGTGATGTTCATACAAATAGATGATTCGAGCTTCAGTGAATGAAAGTAACGATTCAACCCTATCGAGGCAACTTGCTCTTAAATCCAAGCTCTCCATGTCAACGAATATCAAGTCGAATTCGAACTGGTATTCCTTATTTTTAAGCGCTGATGCTACATCCAACACCGTGAGCTCAAACCCCATAAAACGGGCTACCTCAGTCATTTTATTGGTGAGAACTTTCTGGTCACTCACCATTAGCACAGTCTTAAGTTTAGTCAGTTCATTCTTGATTTCTTTCACCGAATGGGAAGACAAAGACGGAAAAGTCATCGTGAACTGTGTCCATTGATCCACTTCAGACTGACATTTAATTTCACCACCAAACGAGCGCATTACCTTCTGACAAAATGGCAAACCTAAGCCGTAATTACCCGATTGGCCAGTAGTATAAAAGTCCTGAAAAATGCGTCGAATCACATCATTTGAGATGCCTGATCCGTTATCGGTAACCATTATTTGATTGGCCACTTCATCACTACACATGGTGACATGAATATGAAAATCTTCAGGGCTGCGATGGTGGAATGCGTTCTTGAACAAGTTATACATCACGTACTTCAACAAAGTGTCGCTACCCAAGAAATCAAAGTTACTCTGTACGTCTAAAGAGATTGCTGATTTATCAGCAGAGCGCTTGTAATTGAAACTGTCTATCGCATCCTCAACCACCGCTTGCGCTGAATGCTTCTTAAACGTAGATCGAGAGACTCGGTTTTCATCAATTGAAGTCAGTAACAGATCTATCGTTTCGTTACCGGAATGAATGATCTCCATCGCTTCATCGCCCACTTCACGCAACTGAATCACTTCTTCATTGCTTAACGCATATTGCCCTTTTTGATCGCCACTTTTAGGGTTCGGCAATATGGACTGCATGACATCAATAGAGGTAAGTAATCCGCTTAGAGGGTTTCGCATCTCATGGGCAATACCCGCACCAAAAGACTTCGCCAATGACACCTTGTTTTCATGTTCCACCTGATTGCGGAAGTAGAACAAGTTGCCGAATAAGTAGATAAACAAAAAGATTGGCACATGCGTCCAATCCATTGTGAGTTCGAGGTAGAAGCCTTGTGCAATCCAAGCGCACAAGGTAGCAATCCCAATACCGGCAAAGGTTTGTGCAAACATCACTCTCGTCACGTGCACCAATAAAATATGGAGGAAAATAGCCGACATGAATGACATAACCCAAACGTTGGACCAATTATTCATTAGCAGCATGTAGAAGAAGAAACCTGGCAAACAGATAGTTACGGCAACTTGATAATAAGCCGGAAGGTATTTTCGCCATTCAAATGGGACGCGATTGCGAAATATAATGCCAAAGAACAATACCGAGCAAAACAGGCGAAGCGCTAAGTTTTCGTAGGGTTGCGGGAACAAAAACTCCCACACAATGTAGTAAATTGGGAAGCCGACAAAGCCCATCCAACCCACGAGGGTTAAATTCGGTTCTGCGTACTGGTAAACTTTACGAATCGCGTTCATACGAAATACTTTGCTCTCTAAGCCCTGACGTTTATTAATTCTATGATTTGGTTTTTATACTTATATTTTGGCGCCGATTATATTACACATCACGTCCGAGCAGTGAGGTTTCAATCAAATATGTACCAACGCATTTGTTTTTATTATTAAGCGTAGATGAATGATGCACCCTGCTGACGCTTAAATTTAAGTACGAGTGCTTGGTTCAGGGATGGGCATGCGCGGTGTTCTTTTGATAACTGTGTTCAGCTTACCGCTATGTCACTGTTACTCGATGCATTTTTCTTGGAGTATCCCCGTAATCTATCACTGCGTAATGTTGCGTTATCCTGTTATCCCAGATCGCCATTGAGCCGTTGTCCCATTTGAAACGAACTTGAAACTCAGGGCGTCTCGCAATTTCAAACAGTTGGCTGAGTAAAACATCACTCTCTTTGCGGTCGAGTTCGTTGATATAACGAGTAAACTGTTCATTGATACAGAGCGTTTCTTTATCCGTTTCAGGATGAACTTGAACAACAGAGTGAACCACTGGCGGATTCTCCTGTGCTGTTTTAATCAAGGATTTGTGCCAATCGAGATCAATGTCTTCTGATTCTATACCTTCAAAGGCCACAAGCGAATGAGTCGCCGACAACCCTCTCAACTTAGCTTTCATATCTTCATGTAGAGATTCAAAAACCGCAGTCATAGAACACCAGATAGTGTCACCACCAATGCTTGGAATGTGTTGAGCATGCAACAGGGAAGCTTTCGACGGCAAGCTGCGCCACGTTAAGTCGGTATGCCAATAACTTTCCTTTGGCGCATTGCCACGGGTTGTTTCAATCACACTCACCTGTGGCGCACTTTCCACGCGAGGGAAGAAAGGATGTGCAAGTTCTAACGTTCCAAAGCGCTGTGCAATCATCAAGTGTTGTTCTGGAGACAAAGTCTGCCCGTCGAGAAAGATCACTTGATGGGCAATAAGTGCCTGATACACCTTATCTAGTTCATCAGCACTGCATGTAGAAAGCTCTAGTTCGTGAATACGAGCGCCGATGTGAGGAGTAATGGGTTCTATTTTCAACATACTTTCGCTTATTGGTGATATTGAGTTGCAGGGCGGATCTGGCTACTAGGCTAATCTGACTACTAACTGTAAACCGGGTAAATGCTGATTTTCTTTCTCACTTGAAATAGAAAGTCGTCTCTCCGAATCGAGTAGGAGGAGGCC
>NZ_JBFRKQ010000046.1:0-1784 GCF_041469505.1 Vibrio sp. 10N.286.49.E11 | reverse complement strand
TTGTGCGCCGAGCATGGCGTTGATCTAGGAGGTGAAAGTCCTCTACGGGCTCAGTCGAGCGAGAACCGTTAGCCTATGCAAGGGTGTTCACCGTGAGGTGAAATCTGAAGGAAGCAAATGGCAAAACTTGGTTGTGACGAACAGAAATCTGATAGTAGGTCATTACAACTTGGGCAACCTAGCAATAGATAGAATAGCCCGATGCCTCGACGGGAAGTGTGTAGTGATAAATCAGGCACGGCCAAGGGAAAGAGCAACGTCTTACCTCGGGAGATCTTATTACTTGTCTCGATAGAGACTAATACAGCAGCGATGCGGTATGACGAGCAATAAGAAGTCAGCAGAAGGCATAGTACCTTAAGGAAGTACAACTTAAGGGAAGGCCCGAACTGAATATATCAAGAAGCAGTCACTAGACACTCAATCATGTGGGGTCATAGCAAGATGAAAACCATCTCTACGTCCCAATGGGCGATACAGCAAGTAAAGCTCATGGTGATGAAGAATGACAAGCATGATTGGCGTAAACAGGAGGACGAGTCTTGGTGATCTCAACGTCGTTGATGGAGCAAATCTGCTCTTCAACCAACTTGAATCAAGCTCTACGAAGAGTGAAGAAGAACAAAGGATGTGCAGGTGTCGACAAACTCGACATAGATGCGACTATCTCAACACTTCGACAGGCTTCAAATGGGCAAGCGCTTCGCCAGAGTCTTCTGGAAGGAAGCTACCAACCTCAACCGGTACTTGGTGTAGAAATCCCTAAACCTAGTGGTGGCGTAAGGCAACTAGGTATCCCAACCGTGCTTGATAGAGTTGTCCAACAGGCAATGACCTCAGTACTGTCAGATATCTATGACCCCAAGTTCTCCAATAGCAGTTACGGATTTAGACCAAACCGCAGTGCGCACCATGCATTAACGGCAGCCAGTCATTACATCCGAGAAGGTCGAGGTTATGTTGTAGATATCGACCTAGCGAAATACTTCGACACAGTGAATCACGATAGACTGATGTACAGACTGTCACAGGACATCAGTGATAAACGAGTGTTGAAGCTCATCAGGTCATATCTACAGGCAGGCATAATGCGAAACGGGATGGTTGAACAGAGACAAAGAGGGACACCACAGGGTGGACCATTATCCCCGTTGCTATCCAATATCGTATTAGATGAACTGGATAAAGAGTTAGAGCGCAGAGGGCATAAGTTCTGTCGATATGCAGACGACTGCCAAATCTACGTTCATAGTGAAGAAGCCGCTTATCGAGTTAAAGAGTCGATAACGGAGTTCTTGGAGCAAAAGCTGAAGCTCACGGTAAATCGAGAGAAAAGTGGTGCGACAAGAGTGACAGAGCGGACTTACTTAAGCCACCGCTTCGGGATAGATGGAACAATCCATCTATCGAAGGCAGCACAAACTCAAATGAAGAAGCGAGTGCGGCAGATAACGAAGCGAAACCGAGGGCGAGAGTTGCAAGCAGTCATAGCGGAATTAACTCAATACCTAAGAGGTTGGCAACACTACTTCAAACTCGCCATACGGAAAAGCAGCTTGCAGCGCTTAGACGAATGGATACGGCGACGGCTACGATGTTACCGCTTAAAACAACGCAAACGCAGATACGGCATAGCGACATGGTTACAACAACAAGGTGTAACGGAGCGCAATGCGTGGAAGGTAGCGATGTCAGATAAAGGGTGGTGGCACTTGGCCTTAACGCCGCAGTTAAATCACGCCATGCCAATAAAATGGTTCGAGGAGTTGGGCCTGTACTCATTG